>JAGLDQ010000291.1 GCA_023145535.1 Cocleimonas sp.
GTGAGCGCAACGATGGCAAACAGGAAACCTCAACCTCGGCCCTTTATAGCCGAGCCATTGACCCTTATTGGGATTTTCAAGTCGGTTTATTGCATGACAGCACTTCGGATGCACAACGTAATTATGCTGAATTTGGGGTAAAAGGTATTGCCCCTTATTATTTTGAAACCGATGCTTCCATTGCGATTGGTAAGGATGGGCATTCCAAACTCAGTGTGAGTGCCGAATATGAACTGATGTTGACCCAAAAATTGGTTTTATCGCCGGAGGTAGAGCTGACGGCTTATGGAAAATCTGACTCCAAAATGCGTGTTGGCAGAGGGCTATCCAGCGCCGAAGCAAGCTTGCGCTTACGTTATGAAGTAAAGCGTGAGTTTGCTCCTTATATTGGTGTGAATTTTAGTAAGAAATTTGGACAAACCGCCGACTTTTCCAAGGATGAAGGAGAGGAGACATCCGAGACACAATTTGTTATGGGCATTAGAGCATGGTTTTAAATTCAATTGATTTAAAAATAGATAAAAATAAGGAGAACAAATGCCACCTTAGATGAAAGATAATGACAAGCAAGAGCCTTCACCTGTTAGTTTTTATCGCGTTACGCAGGCGTTGCCTTATCCCCTAAATATGATTAAATTTCCTTTTCTAGTGAGGTCTCCATGAAAATCAACTTATCTTTTCTAACCATTCTATTATTTGCTCTGACCGCTTGTGGTGAGGCAGAAACAACCGCGAAAAAATCGGTGGCAACAACGGATGCTCCGAATGTGCAAATAAAAACAATGCCTTCAGGGCCAAGTAATACAGCCGAGGTTATGCGTGGGCGAGGCGTATTTAAGGAGCATTGCCAAGTTTGTCATGGCGAAAAAGCAATAGGTCAGGTAGCAAACTGGCGAGAGCCATTAGCGGATGGCAAGTATCCCGCCCCTCCACTCGATGGCACAGGACATGCTTGGCATCATCCTGAGGCAACCTTATTACAAACCATTAATAAGGGCGGCATGGCAATTGGCGGAACCATGCCCGCCTTTAAGGATAAATTATCGGCAAAGGATAAACGTGCCGTTTTAAGTTATATAGAAAGCCTTTGGCCAACCAAAACCTATCAAATGTGGTTACAACGAAATAAAGGACACTAAAATCAGGATTTATAAGCAATCACCTCGAAAATTTATAAAGGCAGTCGTGGTTTAGTTAAATCACTTCGTTCTCTTGATATTTTTGGAAAGATAAAGATTCAAGAGAGACAACAATCCAACGAGATATGACTCTTAATGAATAAACAGATAAAAAAAGGAATGGCTTTAAGCTTATTAATGGCGGCAACATGGGGGGGATTTAGCTATGCCCACTCTGAGCATTTTACAGAAAATACCCGTACAGCCAAGCCGTCTTATGATTTTCGCACCGCCACCATGTCAATTTATAAATGGTATCTCAGCCCAATGGGGGCAATGGTCAAAGGTAAAGTTCCCTTTGATGCCAAAGCCTTCACCGAATACGCGGAAGGTTTAAAGGCTATTAGCCAAATGGATCTGCTAGAGGGTTTTCCCAAAGATTCAGGAGAAGATCATGTCGATGATAGTGATGCCAAAGAGGAGATTTGGGCTAATTGGGATGATTTTAAACACAAATATGGAACGCTGCAAAGTGAAGCTAAAAACCTACTCGCAATCGCGAAAGCAGGCGATGAAAAAGCGATAAAAGCACAATTCAAGAAAACAGCTGCTACCTGTGGATCGTGTCATAAGAAATACAAAACAAAATAAATGCTCTTAGTTTTTTTTATCATTATGGATAATAATAAAGCAAAAATATAGCCCATAGAGAGTTTACAAAATACGGGAAGAGGATGCATTACGGCGATATGTTGATATTAAATGGCATTAATAATTACCGCATAGTCTTCATTGTAGAATTGTAGAAATACATGATTCCCCGTATTCCGCAAAGCTCTCTATGGGCTAGATCACTAAGAAAGCAGGTTGACAGGATTAGTAATCGTTTCTAGTCCCATTATTAATGAACAACCACTGTGAAACATCAATGCAATGGACGCTTGCAACACTTATGGTTAATTATTTCACTTGAGTCTTCCATCGTAATGAAAAACATGAAAATCTCTCATTTAATGATTGTAGCCGCAATGCTTATTATTTTTAGTGTCATGGCCACTAAATTTTGGCTCAGTAAGCATTATCCCATTCATCCTGTGTTTGTTGAAGTGGTTAACGCAACACATAAACTCATACCCTCGGTTGTGATCGAGCATGGCAATGATCAGGTGCAGGAGAAGATTCTTATTGTGCAATTACGTGCAGGTGAAAAGCGCATTATTGCGCTAAATCATAAACCTGGTTTAGGATTTAATATCAAAGTTAATTATGCGAATGGTGAGGTAACTGAAATTTGTGGAGGCAAATCGGAGGGGTACTGGTTTTATCGTGAGACAATTCTTGATGTGGGTATTTATACAACGCCACTGAGGTGAAAATGTACGACTATATTCTCTGCTCTTTGGCAAATAGATTGTTACAAAGATTAAAGCCTCTTTAAAAGAGGCTTTAATCAAACTAAGAAATTTTAAATTTTCTTATTTTGAAGAATCATAATGCATACTTATGACATTATTTTTCGAATGATAGCTATCTTGACGATTATGAGAATAAGAAACCCTATTTACAACCATATCTCTTTCAACGACTTCTTGATAATTGTTTTGAAAACTAAGCGTAAACGCATCAACTTCTTCCCCAGCCATTGCTGAACTATTAAGAATTATGCCAAAAGCTGCAACCGTTAGTACTTTTTTAATAAAATGAGTCATGATAAATATCCTTTATGTTAATACTCTATTTTTAACCACTTTAGTGTCTATCTAAAACAGTTTCATTGGAAACCTGCTCACGAGTATAGGTAGATAGAATAAATATGAAAAAAGAACACTGATCTAGGGTACTAATCCAAGGAAAGACGTATATAACCAGATCGTCTTAAAACAATAAGGCGGATATTTTTGATTTGTACATTGATTATTTAACCACCTCTTTTAGCGATACAACCACGACAAGAGGGTCTACTCTTTTGGATGATGCTGTGAGTTATTATCAAGAAAGCAGCGCGTGAAATAGCCTCTGAAGAGGGCGTACTCATTTTTGATGACACCCTCCAAGAAAATGCCATAGCCATCCTTGTGCAACGGCTTGGACTCCTGTCTATTAATGATGAGAAGTGACTAAATTAGCACCTCGCGTCTCTTATCAGGAAAAAGGAGAACAAAATGCCTTCTGATACCCTAATAACATTGCCGATTCTCTATTCCTTACAAAACTGCCCTTATGCGATGCGGGCTAGGTTGGCGCTCTTACTGACGCAACAAACGGTACGGATTCGCGCGATTACGATGAAAGATAAGCCTGCTGACATGTTGCTGGCATCCCCGAAAGGCACAGTGCCTGTTTTAGTGATCAACAAGAAGAGCGCGGATAAGCAAGAGAACAAGCCGCAGATTATCGATGAAAGTTTAGCAATTATGTTATGGGCGCTTGATCGTCATGATCCTGAGAATTTACGCTATAGCGAAGATAAAAAAGCACTGGCTGAGATGCTCAAGGTGATTGAAGAAAATGACGCTGAATTTGAACCGAATCTAGCAAACTACAAGCGCGCAAAACGCTTTCATGGCAATGATAAAGAAGCCTGTCGCTTGGCGTGCGAACCCTTTATTCAAGCCTTAGAGCACCGTTTATCACGGCATCCATTCTTGATGGGCGCAACACCCAGTCTGCTGGATTATGCGTTACTGCCTTTTATTCGACAGTTTTCACGCGTCAACAAACCCGTGTTTTCGCAGGCGCATTACACCCACCTACGTCGCTGGCTACGTGATCATTTGCAAAGCCCATTATTTTCTAAAGCAATGTTTAAATATCCCCTGTGGTTAGAGCATAAAGCGGATTTTTTACTGGGTGAGCGCTAACTTTTTAAGCTAGTTTTTATTGTTGCGACAGCGTGTATTTCAACACCTCGACCACCTGCTCAGGCGTACTTGCCCAAGCCATCGCTGATCCGTCCACTTCTTTTAACGGGTGGATAATATCGGCATCGTGCAAGGTGATATAAGGCGTGCCTAAAGCGGCGCAGTAACCTGCATCAAATGCGGCGTTCCATTGTTTGTATTTGTCCCCAAAGCGCACCACGGCGAGATCACAACTTTCTAACAAGGTTTTCGTCCTGATCGCATTCACTTTTGCCGATTTATGATCGCGCCAAAAATTATTATCCTCTTCACCCAACACATCACCCGC
>JAGLDQ010000292.1 GCA_023145535.1 Cocleimonas sp.
TTTTTTGGTGTTTCAGGCATGATTCGCAGAGAACCTCATAACGCTAATATTGTTGCTGAAGGTGATATTGAAGTTATTTCGATTGAGCTAGCCACCATGCGTAAAATCTTACAATTAAACCCACAGGTAGCGCAATGTATTGAATCTGTTGCAGAATCTCGAAATAATATTTTACCAATCGCTTAGAGGGTGCTAATAGAAAATAATTGGGATGTCATTGCTGGATTAGCCAGACCTTTTATTGGGCGGCTCATCGCTTGTAGTTATGGAATAGAAAGCTGAAAAAAGCGATTAGCACAGCAATATACTCGGCGGCTGATGATGAGGAAAAACTAGATTCTTTAAAAAGTGATGCTGTGATTGAAAAGCGTCTCAATAGCTGTTGTGATGCAGAAGATGAGATAGAGGGAGCGCAAGGGTTGCACGCTGATTTTCATTACCTTTACATTAAAATTATCCACTGACGTTAGCTACTATCCCAAGACGAAATTCTTGTTTTCAATTGCTTGAAAGGTATTTTTTAAACTAGTCATCCTCACTGGCATGTGATCTGCTAAACTCCAAGGAATAAAAAAATATAAACTGTTGATGAAGCATACCTATCATCACTCTTTTTGGACTATCCCCATACCTAATGATTTATAGAAAAGAAATTGATGGCTTACGAGCCTTGGCTGTTGTCCCTGTTATCCTGTTTCATGCAGGTTTTGAATGGTTAAAAGGCGGATATGTTGGTGTTGATATATTTTTTGTCATCAGTGGCTATTTAATTACGACTATTCTATTGCAAGAGCAGGAAAAGGGCACTTTTTCTATCTTAGGTTTTTATGAAAGACGTGCGCGGCGCATTTTACCCGCGTTATTTATTGTTCTGCTGGCTTGTTTACCTTTTGCATGGTTTTGGCTTCTGCCGCATGAGTTAAAGGATTTTGGTAAAAGTCTTATTGCTGTTGTTACCTTTGTTTCTAATATCCTTTTTTGGCTGGAAACGGATTATTTCACCGCTGATGCGGAGCTAATTCCCTTATTACATACGTGGAGTTTGGCGGTTGAAGAACAGTTTTATATTATCTTTCCGCTCTTTTTAGCGCTCTTTGCAGGAAGAAAAAAAGGGGTAATGATTGTGATGGTTAGCCTCATTGCGCTGTTGAGTTTAGGTCTCACAGAGTGGGGATGGCGCTATTTTGCTGAAGGTAATTTCTATTTAATTCCCTTTCGTGCATGGGAGTTGATGATGGGCGCATTAACAGCATTTTATCTATTTTATAAGCCGCAACCAGAAGGCGTTATTTGTCATATAGGTAGCTTAATGGGCTTAGTTTTAATTCTTATGGCAATATTTTTTCTTGATAAAAGTATGCCTTTTCCAAGTGTCTATGCGCTAGCACCAACGGTAGGGACAGCGTTAATTATTCTCTTTGCTAATAATGATACGTTGGTGAATAAGCTCTTGTCATTGAAGTTATTTGTGATGATTGGCTTGGTCTCTTATAGCGCTTATTTATGGCATCAGCCATTATTTGTTTTTGCGCGTGCTTATTATATGGATATGCCCAGTGCGCCAATCATGGCAACATTAAGTGTGCTGTCAGTTTTTATGGCGTACGTTAGTTGGCGCTATGTGGAAGCGCCTTTTAGAGATAAGCATCGTTTTACGCAGAAGCAAATTTTTTCGTTATCGCTTATGGTAGGCTTAGTTTTTATTTTGATAGGCGCCGCGTTAGTGGCTACGGATGGGGCGATGTTTCGCTATGAGTAGGAATCAGCACATCCCTAAGTAGCCAAGAATTCTGGCCGCTTAAGTATTAGATTATTCCAACGCTGAGCGAATTTGTGTAGCCTGTGGTCTTTCTCGATTAATTCCCAAGGCTAAAATAGAGGGATCAGAAATAATCTCCAGTTGATTTTTAGCCCGCGTAATCCCCGTATAAATCAATTGCCGCGTCAATACAAGCGTATCCTTTGTTGGCAGAACCATTAAAACACGTTCAAACTCTGATCCTTGGCTTTTATGGATGGTTATTACCCATGCGGTTTCATGTTGTGGTAGGCGCACGGGTGAGAAGGCTTTCATTCCATCCTTGGTTTTAAACCAGACTTTTGCTTGCCCCTTTTCAATCAGAGTAATACCAATATCACCATTAAAAAGTCCAGTGCGATAGCTGTTTTCAGTGATCATAATCGGGCGACCGTGATACCAACGCTTGCCAGTATAAAGTTTATTTTGCTGTGAAAATTGTTTTTCTAAGTGTTGATTTAAATAGGTACTGCCATTGAGGCCTTTGCGTAATGCGCTGAGTATACGAAATTGATTAAAAGCGTTAAACAATTGATCAATTGATTGGTTTGATTTTAGCGCTTGAAGATAATCTTGCCACGGAGCAATAAGCTGATTGATCGTGAGTTCTATGGGAAGGATTAGCTGAATATCGCTAAACGCCGTATTTGCCAATGTATTAAGCGCCTCTTTTGTGCTGCCATGATTAACCGCAGCAGCTAGCGTGCCTATGCCACTCGTTTGATCAAATCGCCAGCTTTTTAATAGACAGATAATATGATGATCAATCGGGGCTGATTTGACTTCACTTTGCTTCACACCAAGCGCATGACCTGTCATGTCATGCAGGTAATTAGCAATGTTTTCATTGTACTGATTATTAGCAGATACACATATGTCGGTAAAAACTGAACCAGTTTCGACGGAAGCAAGTTGGTCTTTATCACCGAGTAAAAGAATGCGCGCCTGTGGAGGAATGGCTTCAAATAACTTAGTCATTAGCGCAAGGTCAATCATTGATGCTTCATCAATAATCACAATATCAGTGGCGAGAGGATTGTTTTTATTAAATCGAAACTCCGTACTATTGGGGATATAGCCCAGCAAACGATGGATGGTGCTAGATTCTTGTGGTAACTGCTGCTTGATTTCATCACTGAGTTGTTCGCCCTCACGCTTGATAGAGTCATGAATGGATTCACTCATCCGCATAGCGGCTTTACCCGTTGGCGCGGCGAGTGAAAAGCGCAAGGGTTGTTGGTGAGTGCGCTGATGTTGTTCGATCAACAAGGCCAAAATGCGGGTAATCGTGGTGGTTTTACCAGTGCCAGGGCCACCAGAGATAATTAAGAAGGGCGAGATAAGCGCAAGAGCCGCCGCTGTTTGTTGCCAATTAACATCATTGTCATCCTTATCATGAGCAAAATAATGGGAAAGGCGTTGTTTTATCCATTCTCTCTGTTGCTCTTTCTCTGCAATAAAAAATAAACGAGTGTTAATTTGGTCAGCAAGTCGCTGTTGATAAGACCAATAGCGGCGTAGATAAATATAGTTATTATTGAGCGTAAGCGGGGTATACGCATCAGCTGTGCCGACCACCTTATTTTCTAATAGTGCTTCCGTTAGCGCAGGGTCACAAGCTAACGCAATATGACCTTCGCGTGTGTGTTTGCTTATTGCTAAGGTGATTTTTCTGAGCGGTTTACTTTTTTTCTTGTTGAGCTGTTCTAATAAGTTAGCTAATTGATAATCTAGGGCTTCGTATTCTGGAGTTTCAGCGATAAGCATGGGCTTTATACCAATGTTAAAAAATTTTCCATCGATATTATACCGCTTTAGCTTATTGCAAAAAGGAGTAGCGCCCCTTTTATTGTTATTTATATCGTTGGATAAGAGGTCTCTGTCTAAGGTTCAACCAGCGTATAGGTAATAGTTACATCAACATTACCATAAGGAATTGTTTTATTAGGTGAAACAGGGCTAGCTCTATAAAAAAGTGGTTGGTCTTTTTGTGCTTGACGGTTTTGATTGGAAACCTTTTGCGAACTAGTGGTTAACTCCCTGTAGAAAGAAAGGGCCTCATTCACTTCAAGCTTTAAGTTATATTTGCTTTGTAAGTCTATATCTGTTTTTCCATACAGTTTTAGCCCCCTAATATTTGAAGTCACATCATAACGACCGATTGCTGTTGTGGTTGAAAAATTATCCCCTGCATTGCGAATAGGATCAAATGTTATCTGTAGTGGCGCATAGGTGTTATCAACATCAATGATTGCAATTTTAGGAATCATAATACGCACTTGCTGAGTGGCCGTATCCGAGTCAGCATAAAGTGATGTTGAGAAAAAAAGGGCGAATGATAATGTTTGAAGAAAAATCAGGATTAATTTGATCATTGTTATACCTTGCAGACTCATAGTTGCTTATTCTCCACTAACGCTAAAGCCACGGCTTGGGCCAATTTTTTTGATTTTTTGAAGCAAAGGGATTGCCTTAAATAAGATGTCCTGCTCTTCGCCTACTTTCAGTGTGATTGTGCGTAGTGATTCCTCCAGACGCGTATTATTGAGGACTTTTTTTGGATCAGTAACCTGAATCAGCCATTGTCCTGCGGTGATACTGTTAATGCTAAAAAATCCTCCCTCGCTGGTTAATACTTTATGCACTATTTCCCTATTTTTTGTTGATGTTAAAGTGATCAATAAGCTTTCAATCCCGCTAGAAGGTTTTATTTCATCATGATTACTTTGCATAATAGAACGATTGGAAAGGCGATAGCCTAAGACCTGTCCTTTTATACCCGTGCCAGCAACTAGTGTTATATTATGATGGGTTGATTTATTCGCTACTACTGTTGTTTTTCGTTGTTGTTCGTTTTCAATCAAGTGATTATTTAGCTGGGTTTTTGTCAGGTTGGCCGTTAGCGCGTATTCACCTTCACGAATGGCTTTAAACTGGTAGTTTCCCTCTTTATCAGTAACCGCATATTGCCCTGCTATTCCTACAATGACATGAGGAATAGGCTGTTGTTTATGGGTTACCTTGCCTTTTAGTGTGCCAATATTTTTATGTCGATAGAGGGGGGTATCAAAGGGTACGGTGATTCTAAGCAAATAATCCAGATTATTATCACTGCTATTGAGCGCATCAGTAGAAACGGATGCACCTACATTTATCCCATTATGAAAGGTATGGTTGTAGTTAAGTTGCACGCTATCTGTCTCAGTTGCTGCGTTATTATGTCGCCAATATCCTGAAAGATGTTGTCTGGAGTTAAAGTGAATAGCAGCGTTTAAACCATAACTGAGTGAGTCACGCTTACTAATATTCGTCTGATTACTCTCAATATTAAAGCCCAAATAATAGTGATCAGTCGGGGTGTAGGCAAGGGTCAGACTTCCTCTGTTTTTTGCTGATTTTTTCTTTACGATTCGATCGTTTTCAATCGCTTGTTCCAGAGTTAGATCCATTCTTAATTGTTCGGTCATACTTTTCTGATAATTTAGACGGATGCCTTGTCCAAAATGATCATAGTCTGATTTTTTTCGCCGATCTTTTGTCTCATGGAAAAATATTTCTGTCAATAAACTATCGCGATGAAGACGATTAAAATAATAACCAATGCCAAGACTTAGTCTTTTTTCATCCGTTATGCGCTTACTATTATCATTAGCAAGATTATGCCGACTATGATATACGTTGGTGCGAAGGTAGTTTTTTTCTTCATTGAAAGCATAGATTCCAGTCAAATTTTCACTTTTTATGTCTTTTATCGACCCGTCAAAATCGGTATCCGCCTGTTGTATTTCAAGGTCATAGTTTAACGCACCAAAGCTTCCATTCTGCGCTAGTCTAAATGCTTTTCCATTATCATCTTTGGCGATGGAAAGATTGACTTCTGCTTGCGTATATTGATCCCAATGCAGATCAATCCCCATTAATGTCTTTTTTAGCGGGTTCTTATTAGTCTTTCTTTTAGAAAGGGTGTTGATCGTTAGCTCAAGATCCTTTCTAAATCGATAACCTACTTCAATCCCGTGAATTTGATAGGTATTACCCGTGTCGTTATCTTGATTATTTTGTTCTGCCGAAAATGCGCGAATACTCCAATTTTTATTAGCAGGATGATAATCGATTTCAGCCCCTTTCCCATAAAGTCCATCATCAGTGATGCCTGAAAGGGTGAATGAACGGTCTCCTAAATGAAGCCCTAGCGATTTATTATGGTAGGAAAGATGTTTCTCTGAATCGGAACCGAGTGAAGAATGGCTATTCGTTTTCGTATCTCGATAGAGGAGATCAAGATAATGATTGGTTGCTTCATCCAATGCGCCAACAGCAATGATCTCTGTTTGAAGAATCCCTTCATTTCCATTATTGGTGTAATTAGCTGTAACGCTGGTCGGAATCGAGTGATATAGCCCGATGCCTTCAGAAACAAGTGAAATAATCTGTGTTTTTATAGATTTATCAATAGAGAGTGAGGGGCTTGTTAATGATAATTTAAGGGTATGATAAGCGGATTTCTTCAATGAGGTGGGAATATTGCTTTGTATACTGATTGTTTCCTTTTGAGAGGGTTTAAGCGTTAGATGATGGGGGGTGAAGGTGGTGAGATAGCCTAAAGGGTCTTTGACTTTGATGGTCAGTGCAACGGTTTGATTGCCTTTATTGGTAACCAGTGCCTTCACTGTATATTTTTCACCAGCGAGTACCAGATCAGGTTTGTCGCTTACTTCAACGGATAATTTGGAGAGGGATTTTATAATGACCTTTATATTTTTTGCGACACGAATTGCCCGATTGTTTTTGGAGGTAAGCTGATAGGGGATCATATACTGACCCGCAGGAACATCGGATGAAGCCAATAGGTGTATGAGGCGTAGTGTTTTTTCACCCGCCGCCAATGTAAAAACGCCATGACTCGTCAATACACGCCATCCTTCAGGCAGAGTAATATTTTCACTCAGTTGAAGCGGTTTATTACTGCGATTAACCACCGTAAAAGGCAGTGTTACAATGCCTCGCTTTTGTGTCGTAATAATACGTTGTTTTACTGTAATTTCTATGGATGGTGCAGAAGATACATTGAGTGGATAGAGTAAAGCGAACAGAAGCATGATATAGCCTGTTGTCGCTATTATATTCCCCTTTTTATTGAACATGCTAACCCCCTTAATATTTAGCAATTTCTCCTTATTTAAGGCTATCCCATAACAGAAAAGCAAGCGTAATCCCCTGATATTCGCTTGCGTTAGGATAGTTTCTTTATTTTATGGTTAAATTAATATCAGTAGCCAAAATATCGGAACGATGACCTCCATCAACAACAAAAAGCCCTTTATATTTTCCCGATTTTAAGCGTGAAATATCGATGGGTAAAGTAACCGAAGTATTCGGATAAATACGTGAACCATTTCCTTTAAATTGACCAACAAAACTGCCTTGTTGATTATAAACATCCAGCCATATCTCTGGCCTTATCCAACGGGTTCCAATATTTTTAGCATCCAGACTAAAGGTGCGTCGTCCTGATTCTTTTTTCATAATAGGGTGATTAAGTTTTATATTGACCTTCCCTGTATCCCCCATTTGCGCCACGATTTGTATCGCATGGCGTGCAACTTGCTGAATATTCATATGTACTTTTTTATCATTATATTGTTTTTGCGATGATTCGAGTGATGAAGCGGCAACAGGTTCTATAATTAAAGCACTCCAATAAGTTCCAATGAATGAACCGTGTGGAATAGTCAGCGTATAATTAACAACCCGTTCAGTACCCGGCGCTAAGACCACACGATTAGGGCTGAATTTTATCCATTGGCTGTTACTACGTGGGTTTTTACGCAATCTGGCCGCCGTAAATTTAGAGCTTCCACCTGCTTTAAATAGATAATCTTCTAGGTAAATTTTAATTTCCTGAGGTGTACGCCCCCTGTTTTTTAGCGTAATAGATTTTTTGTAAACACCACCCGACACCGTGGTAAATTCATGTGAATAGCCCCCTTGCATTAAAATAGCGGCTTGTAGTTCAATACTGCAAACAGAGAATATTATAAATAGTAATAATGGTAGTTTGCCTTTCATCTTCGTCTCCCCTTTTTTTAGTTGTTGACTCGATTAGAGTATGATTAATAGGTCTTTACTTTAAATTGTATGGTTGAATTAAATATTCCATAATCATCATTGACACCGATTCCTTTAATCTGTGTTCTCATTGGAATGTTAAAACGTTTACCTTTTCCATTGAATATTTCCTGATAGTTGGTATCGAGTGTTATTAAGCTAGTCCCTTCTACAGGGGTATGTACACCCGTCCCTTTGCCCATTCTCTTAATCCTAATTTTAATTTTTTGCTGGCCGCTATGCACAAAATTACTTAATTTTGCATAGACTCTCCATTTTTTACCATTAGGAATATGATCGATCGTTAGTAGCGTAGTATCACGACGATAGGAATCGTTGAAATAATCACCCGCATCTGTCGGTGCTACAGAGGTGAGGTCAAATAGAATGTCAGCAGTAACCGTTTGGGTCAGTGTGATTGCATTTGCACTAGAAATGCTAATAAAGAAAAATAGAATGATTTTTAGCATGGCAACCTTCCCCTGATGATTGTTAATGGTAAATTAGAGTCTTGAGGTTTGAGTATACGCAAGACTGTATTTGTTGATAAATCAGCTATCCGCTGTAATGGTATAAACAATGGTTGCAGCTTGACCCGTTCCCGTCGTATAGGAAGGCATTGTATTCGCACTCTCAGGTGCTATTTCAATCGTCATACCAAGCGTCTTTTCGGCAACATTTTTAATCCCCGTTACCATATCTACGGTAGTCGTTCCATTCGTTAAAGACACGATACCTGCGCTAGCTCCAGAGGCCGTTGGTGCAACCATAGAAATATTAAATTTCCAACCAAGAGGTATATTAGATGAGGTTGCAACGATCTTCCTTGTGGTACTTTGCGGTGAAATTGCAGAAATATTGGCGCTGATATCATAGTCAGGATTTCCACCTCCAACTTTAGTGACTGAAACAGCGCTAAAGTTATCTCCTGCATTTTGAGGGGCGATTAGCGTAGCCTCTACAGTATTAGTGACATCAATCAGACTAACTTCAGGGACAACAATCGTTGCGGTTTGCGTATCACCAACCGTTTCGCCATTGGTAGCACCGCCTTCGCCTTGTCCTGTACCCGTAGCATCATCACCTGCAAAGACAATAGGGCTTGCTAAAAGCGTTAATAGGGAAGTTATTAATAGGGGATTATTGGGTTTCATGGTTTCTTTCCTTATTGTTTTCTAATGTGTTTTATTTTAATTATTAACTTTATTAATTGATAGATTGAGTATGTTTGAGGGACTACAAGCTATGCTGATATATAATATAAACACTATTGATCAAAGATCAACTACCACACGTCGAGCAGATCAATAATTTTCTATAAACCTCATCTATTTTGAAAGTGAGAATAATGATAAAGTGCTTCTCATCCCTAGTAATAGATAAGTCATTGATAAAAAATGGTTTTACCCTAGGTTCATTGTTGAAATTTTAAATCAAGGGAGGCACTTATTTATTAATGAGCAGGCAATTGATGCTATTTCCCCCTAGGAATAGGAATATATTGAGTATGAAATAATTGTTTTAAACACATGGGCTTGCTGTGAAATAGTAGAAAGGCTGGCTCAATAGTTAAGGATAAACTGTGAAGTATAAGAAAATTTTTTCTACTTACCTAAAAGTAGCAATGTTTATGTCATGCCTTTTTTCTTTATCGTGCTCTTATACGGGTGCTTCAGAAGAGCTTTCTGGATGTGAATATTATGCTCAGGATGCGGTGAAACAATACAAACAAAATGTGCAATTTGATTGTGGATTTAAAGGAATACGCTGGAGTAATCATCAAGGAGGTCATGCGGCATGGTGTTCTACGGTACGAAAGGCGATTTCTGATGGTGAAAAGGGTGTTAGGGATAAGATGTTGAAAGCCTGTTTGCTTGGAAAAAAACCAATGGGAAAGATAAAAAATCAACCCAATATTCCCTCATCCTGTAAAGATCCTAAGACTAAGTATACGCCTATCAAATCAATTAATTCATGGTATCGTTATGAAAGAACAATACGGATGCCGGTGAAAAATGGTTTAATCAAGGTCGATTTCAACGATGATCATCATCCTGATTATGTCTTTATTGAAAAGGATAAAAAGCAGGGTGTTCAACTGACTATGTGTGTTAGTTATAATAATACTTATAGAAGAAGAGTAACGAAGATAGCCTTTAGTGCAAAGGGTGATTCTCTTTCCAGTGAGGGCTATCATATTTCTCTGAAAGATAAGCAATTGCATATTACATTCACTTATTTTGGACATAATGAAGGCAGTAGCTTTGCTGAGGGCTATTATGCCTATAATCGTCATCAACATGTTTTTGAGCTTAAAGATTCAATCAGTGATAGCGCTGGTATTCCAATGGGGCCTGATTTTAAAGAGCCTTACCCCATTTATGTTCCAGTGCCACCAAAAGTATTATAAAAATAGTGCTTATAGAGGTGGTTGAATTTTTCACAACCAATTGTTTTTTAATATTATTTATGCATTAGTGATGCCCATAAAGCCCTCGCTATATCTTTCATAGGCCTCTTTTTATGGCTAATAATTGGATTTCCTCGGCTTTTCACCGGAGGCTAGGCCAATCTTTTAATTTTCACAAATTACCAATTTGATAGCTCTTGTATAGACTGTCGTTTTATAAATGAATGTGCGGTCATAAAAGCGCGGTAATGTATTTTGCTACAAAAACTGGTGCTGACATTGTGAGTAGTGACAAACTCTTTTTCTAAGGTGCCTTTCACTATTTGCGACCATTGGGTGCGTTCAGGAATCCAGTCATAAGTAATGGCAGCCGCTTTGAACAAGACGGTATGCGATAGACTTAAATGATCATTTTCAAGCGCTGCTTCATAAGGATTCATTTCTGGAAGGCTAGCTTTGGGTAACGGTTTTGTGTCAATAAACGAGGTGTCAGAAATTGTGTGCCAATCCATTGGTTTGATGAATGAAACCAATATGGCTAGTACTCCTAATGGAAGAACTAAGGCTAAGCGTGAAGCACGTGACCAATGGGAACTTTGTTGTGGTGTATTATTGAGTCTGATAATGCCTTCTACAATCCATAGTGCAGCTGCATTCATGATGGCTACAGAAAGTAATAAAAAAGGGTAAACAATTGACTGGTTAAAGAATTGTATCGTTATATATTCGCCCCAAGTTGCGAGGAAACCCGCTAATACCATAATTGGAAAAAAAGCGACTCGCCAGATAATAAAGGCAAGTATCAGGTATAAGCTTGTGCGCCAAAGAGTAGGGCGTTTCAGCATGAAAAACAGACCTGTAAGCACTAACCCTGTCATTCCTGCGCCGTAGAAGGATTGTTCTAATAGCACTTGCGATAGCTCAGTTTTATTGTCTAAGTAAAAACCATAACAAACGAATAAAACAATAAAAATAAGGGTGATAAGTGATTTCATTTAAAACACCTTTTTATGTGTGCAGTAACCTGCTTGATCTAAGCGTTTGGCAAGTTCAGTTAGGTGGCAGGTTGGAACTTGCGGGAATAGATGATGCTCAATATGATAAAACATGTTGTAGGATAGATAGCTTTTCCATTTTGACCGTAGTGTGCGTGAATTATCCCATTTTTCAGCTTGATTTTCGCAGTCATGATGTACTGTCCACACCGCAAAAAATGCTGATAAACAATACGCAACAACCATTAAAATAAGGTGTGTTTTTAGGGCATTATTATCCCATATAAAACAGACTAAACTGATCCCTATACCATTTAAGAATAATTCGATTTTAATCCATTTTTTTTGCTGTTTATTTGCTTTTTTCAAAGCCACCCAATGAATTTGCAATGGAAATAAAGGCCCTTTTAATAAGACGAGCCAAGCGGGGTTTTTCGCGATATTCCCTTCCGTATCTTTTTCGCCAAGACAATGTTTATGATGGCGTAAATGAGTAAATTGTATGGCATGTAATGAACCGAGCATCAACACACTGAGAATCAGCATCACCCAGTGTGTTGATGTTTTGGATAATCCGAGGCCATAGTGAAACGCATTATGCGCTAATCGTAAGCCTGTTAAAAAGAAATAAAAGGAGGCGATAACCGTAACAATAAACCATGTTAATGCGCCTTGAAACACCATTGAGCTACTCCATAATGCTAAAATAAACCATGGCAAGGGCAGTAGTAATTCATGAACGGTTTCATGTGGTTGATAGGCGATAAGGTCTTGCCAAACTATCTTTTTTCTTAATTGGCGCGCAGAATCATAAGAGGTGTCGGAATGGGGTATTGTTGTTACTTGGTAAATGTTAGGCATGACGATTCTTTCTCCCTGTTAACGCTAGGCGATGTTGTGCAAAAATACGGTAGCTCAATTCTATAATAGGAAAAATAATAGGTAGGCGTATAAAGGGCACGACACGACGGTAATAAGGTAAATGTTCCCAGATCGCGAGAAATCCTCGTACACCTGTTTGCATTGTATGACGGGCATCAATGACATGAATACGATCCATTGCTTGCTGGTAATTGATCCCTGCTTTACTCAGAGCGGCTGTATCTTTAGTAATATCAATCCATTCGATGATAGTTTGCCGATCAACTTTTTTCATTTGTTTTATTTCAAACTGACAAAGTGGGCATTCACCATCGTGATAGCACGTCACTTTATGGATTGATTCTTTATGAGGTTTTTGCATCACGTACTCTCTGTTGCGTTTCAATAGGGAAAGTATTAGATATTTATAGTGAAGTTGCTTCCTCGATGATAAAAAAGAAAGGCATTTTTTAGTCTTCTTATTCAATAATGATCATTTAAGAAGTTGATAGAGATGGTTGCCATGTGATGCATGGAGATGAGTTTTTTTGTTTTATGTTTGTAGACGAACGATGACGAAAATATAGTTAAGAAAAACTTAGGGTAAGATAACGTAATGATCTACTTCCTAATTGTATGAATTATTAGGGGGGGGTGGTATTATAGATGGCTTTATTCAACACAAAAATCATGAGAATTAAATGTACAATAACAAATCATTCAAACTAGCTATTTTCTCTCTTATTGCATTATCAATGACGAGCTGTAATTCAGGCAATACAAAAGCTGATACCAAAGTAAGTGCGAATAAAACGATTCAAAAAGCACAAGTCACTAAGCAGTCAATACATAAAAATAAACCTGCCTCGGCCGCAAGCGCTATACCCGCATGGAGGAGAGCGGCCAGTCCTACGATGACACGAGGCTCAAAAGATGCTATTTTTCCTGCGGCGAAAGCTGGTAATTTGACATTATTAAAAGAGTTATTAGCAGAGGGGACGGATGTAAACTATCAGAACTTTAATGGCGAAACAGTATTACACGTAGCAGCATCACGTGGTGATCTTGTGATGGTGAAGCACTTAGTCAGTCAGGGAGCTAATGTGGGGGCAATGACGGGAAAGCAGTGGCAACCGATTCATCATGCTATGCGGTTTGAGCATCCTCAAGTTGCTAATTATTTGATTGCAAATAAGGCCTCAGTATTGGCGAAAACATCCGATGGCTTGACTGCACTAGCACTGGCTAAAGCATCGAAGAAAAGTGGGATTCAAGCGATTATTAAGCAATATGCGAAGTAGGGGTTCATGATGTCTCTGGTAAAGACATCCATATCTTAAAGTGCGGGCACAAAATACTTGCTAGGTTGCTAACTTGTATTCGTTACAGGGAATAGAGAGGTATCGGGTAAGCGCCTTTTTCTGTGGGGTGATTAGTTACAAAAAAGGTCAAACTTATTCTTAGACTCTGATATATTAGAAACACCTTCTAAACCGCTTACCAAGGTACTGTATGCCCATTTATGAAACGAAGAAACCAACTCAAACACAAATTCGAGTGGCTGTTTCTGTTGGTGGTAAACTTCGCCAAAAATATTATCACCCGAAAAATCCCCAAGATTTAGAAAAAGCACGAAAACAAGCCAAGATGCTTCAAGATGAATGGAAATTTGAAGCGAATATGCTTGCCTATGAAAGGAATAAAAAACGTAAAGAGACTGGAAAAAGTTCAGCTTATGTAACAGGCGTTAGTGGCATAAAAATGAAGTTTATTGTTGATATAAAACATCGTCCAGTTAGGGGCGCTAAGACGAAGAGAAAGCGTAAAATTCGCTATTACACACCTTCTTTCGTTGTGTCTGGAAGCCATAATAAAAAATTATTTTGTAAGCAGTTTAATATTAAATCATTAGGCTATGATATGGCATGGTTTAAGGCGGTGAGTTTTCTTTGTAGTACAAAAGGTATTTATAGTACGGATGATTTGCAAAGAAGAAAACCACCTGTTGAACAATTTGCAGTGGTTTATAAATGGCAAACGCAGCAAGGGCATGATATTCCAAAAGAACGTTTACCCGATGAATTTTTACAGAAAGATAGTCGTGATTTGATTCGTTATATTGATGCTTAGTAAGTTTGAAATCAAAGGGAAGGAAATAAAAATTCTTTAGCTAATTTCGCACCTTATTTAAACGCTCTGTCCTAAGCAATAAACTGACTTCTTGTGATTATTTCTATTGGGTAGTGTTGTGCATTGTCTCTGTCATTATGTGTATTATATCCCCAGTCAGCTAATTGTAATTGTATATTTTCCAATTGCGGATTCTTGCTTATATTGATCAGCGTAGGTAGGTAGTCTTCAATAAAGATGATTTTTTGATTAAGGTGGCGTGCAGATAATTCGATGAGGGTTTCTTGTTTGCTCTGTTTGGTTTCCATTCCATAAATACGCTGCTCTTTAAGATTGATTTGATAGTTATGAAGAATCTGTGCCACAAAGCGTTTTTGTTTGGTGGTAATAATATACCAAGTGCGATCAGTCAGTGCTTCTAAACGTTGCATAATGCCGGAGAAGAGCGGATTCATGCTTAACCATTCTTGTGGAGATTGATTAATCCAGTGGTCACGTGTTGTGCCAAATAGCTGTTTTAACTGTTCAGTATTTAGCTGCTCTTTATTAATGAGGGTCGCTATTTTTTGCGGGTAGTTTTTGCTTAATTCATCAACTGCTATCCCTTGTTGTAATAGACGAATAATTAAAATTGCCTCATAACCTGTTTCCAAAAAAGGGCGTACTTTCCTAAAATCATCAATAATTTTCTTTGGTGGATTGGTTTTAGGCATATCTTGCCATATTGTTTGAGAGGCTTTCCAACCTGTCATCCCTGTTTCAATCGCACTATCACAGATAACACCATCAAAATCTAATGCATAGATTGGTTTATGATTTTTTTTAAATGGCATTATGGCAATAAATATCCATTCATCATTTGCATAACCTCATCACGCCAAAGAAAGGCGATAAGCCCAGCGGATGCTAGCCAAGGGCCAAAAGGAATCATATTGGCATTTTTATCACGCTTTATAGCCATCCATACTATTCCAAAGAGTGCGCCAAAGAGTGAGGCGATAAAGATTGTAAAGGGGAGTATTTGCCAGCCACCCCATGCGCCGAGTGCCGCTAATATTTTGAAATCACCAAAGCCCATGCCTTCCTTGCCTGTGACTAGACGAAAAAGCTGAAAGATAGTCCATAATGATAGATAGCCCGCCATCGCGCCAAGTACACTGCTTTGTAGATCAACAAATAGATGTTGGTAATTGACAGCAATGCCAAGCCACATGAGTGGCAAGGTTAGGTCATCAGGTAATAAAAATGTTTTGGCATCAATAATAGAGAGTGTGATCAGTGTCCATACCAGCAC
>JAGLDQ010000293.1 GCA_023145535.1 Cocleimonas sp.
AACGCAAATCAGCAAAAGTATCACACTTGGAAACATCGCCATGCAGCATACCTATTTTTAACCAGCGAGCACGCTGTTTGGATGATCCGTGTGTAAATGAGGCTGAATTAACGCCCATTCCTGCGCGTTTTTGCATATGATCATCACCAATAGCATAGGCAGCATTAATCGCTTCTTCAATATCTCCACGCTCTAATATATGATGTTTCTTTTCAGTGTGATGTGCCCATATTCCTGCATAGCAGTCAGCTTGTAACTCTAGGCGCACGGACATTTTATTTGCCTTTGTTTTACTCATGCGCTGTTGCATTCGAGTTACTTTATCAGAAATTCCTTGTAAGCTTTGAATATGGTGGCCAAGCTCATGTGCAATAACATAAGCCTTTGCAAAATCACCTTTGCCCCCCATGCGCGCTAATTCTGAGAAAAAACTAGGGTCGATATAAATTTTATTATCCCCTGGGCAATAAAAGGGGCCTGTTGCAGAGGGGGTAACACCACAGCCAGAGCGAACCGAGCCATTGAACATGACTAGCTTAGGCTGTTGGTAGCGAACATTTGAGCGCGCGAAGATATTCCCCCAAACTTCTTCAGACAGCTGTAATACGACATGAATAAATTCGCTTGCCTCATCTTGTTTTCCATCGGCTCTTTGCTGGCTAGGAGCTTGACTTTGTGAGGTTGATTCACCCCCTAAGTTTAGTAGGTTTTTTCCTTGCCCAAAAAATAAAAATAATAGCAAAATGCCAAAGAAGGCAATACCGCCAAAACTAGTGCTTTTTCGTCCCATTAGCCCCCCGCGTCCGCGACGGTCTTCTACGTTTTTGCTTTGAGCTCTGCCTTTCCAGCGCATAAGTTTGATCCTAAATTACGAGAAATAGTTAGATTTTTTTGCGTGAGCTGGATGGAAGATAATATAGTTTGAACTACTTATATACTCACATAGGTGTCTTAATATAATACCCATGATTAAATACTATTGATAGTCTTAGTCAGTTCTGGTTTCTTATTTGAAACTACGGATAAAGATGGTTATTTATTTGACTAATGGTAAATAAATGATTTTTATGACAATTAGC
Source organism: Cocleimonas sp. (assembly GCA_023145535.1). Classification (GTDB taxonomy): domain Bacteria; phylum Pseudomonadota; class Gammaproteobacteria; order Thiotrichales; family Thiotrichaceae; genus JAGLBW01. The sequence continues at coordinate 1,080 of JAGLDQ010000293.1, forward strand.
TGAGCATTTTTTAGCTACAGGCTTGTTTTTAGCTGATTATAGTTTATCACTATGGTAGGGTGGAGAAAATAACAACTATATCCCATTGTGGGTAATTTTTGCCCCGTCCATCTATTAACCATTAAAGGAATATGCGATGCTGGAGAATCAAGGAAGTGTGTCGGTAGAAGAAGCAATTAAGTCAGCAGATAAAGCTCTGAGTAATTTAACAGAGACAGTATCTAAGGCGGTTACAGTTAAGAAAAAGGTCAAGCCAAGAAAGGTTTCAACGAGGGAGTTGGATGCTATTCAGCTTTATCTGAAAGAAATTGAGTATTCCCCGTTACTCACGCCTGAGGAAGAAGTAAAGTTCGGCAGACTTGCGCGTAAGGGGGATGATGAAGGGCGAACAAAAATGATTGTGTGTAATTTACGCCTAGTCGTAAAAATATCACGTCGTTATATGAATCGTGGTTTAGCATTGCCCGATTTGATTGAAGAAGGAAATTTGGGGTTAATCCACGCGGTAGAAAAGTTTGATCCTGAGCGTGGTTTTCGCTTTTCTACTTATGCAACATGGTGGATTCGACAGAATATAGAACGGGCATTGATGAATCAAACCCGTACAATCCGCTTACCTATTCATATTAACAAAGAACTGAATGCTTATTTGCGTAAATCACGTGAATTAATGCAGATAAATGGCGAAGAGCCTAGCGTAACTGATGTGGCTGAAGCATTGGGAAAACCCATTGAGAAAGTTCGTAAACTCTTGAAATTTAGTGAACGCACTGGGTCTTTAGATATTACGATTGGCAAGGATAGTGATAGTCCGCTGGTAAACTTTGTTTCTGAGCCATCTGCCCCAGAGCCTGATGAGCTTATTCGTGATAAGGATATTAATGATTCGGTTGAAAACTGGCTGTATCAATTAGATCTAAAGCAGCAAGAAGTGATTGTACGTCGTTTTGGCTTGCATGGACATGATAATGCAACTTTAGAACAGGTAGGAAAAGAATTAGGTTTAACCCGTGAGCGGGTGCGCCAAATTCAGATGGAAGCGTTGAAAAGATTACGTCGAATTATGGAAAATGAAGGCTTATCAGGTGAAAGCTTTCTTGGCTTATAATGTAAACTAACGCTAAAGAGACGTTGCTTGCAACGTCTTTTTTTTGCCTTGTGTCGGCGTTCACCTATTAAATTTCCTAGAAACCGACTACTTTAGCCAGCTAAAGCATCCGATTCCGAGATTATTTATCTGAAAGATTAGAGGTCATCCTTAAGGTTTTAATATCTCTAATTCAATTTCTTTAGCGGATTGTAGCACTTCCTGCGAGCCAATTACCGCAATATTGCCCTTCTCAGGTTGCAGATACTGCTCACCAACCTGTAGCAAATCATCCAATCTAACATTAAGAATATTCTGGCGATTTTGTTTGCGCCATTCATAATCACGTCCATGCAGATCGGAATAAAAGGCATTGATAGCGTCCCCTGATGGAGAGCTTGGGTTATCAATAGCACTAACAATACTAAGGATCGCTTCTTCTAGCGCTTGTCCATCATGCTTAGTATCAAGTAGCCAATGTAAACTGTTATCAAAGTCATTTAATGTTTCAACAAAACGTGGGTCACGATAGGAGTAAAAACGGAAGGATGCCGTATCTGGGTCATAGCTTGC
>JAGLDQ010000294.1 GCA_023145535.1 Cocleimonas sp.
ATGCATCATTAGAACAGCTGTCAGGTATGACGCAGACACGCAAAAAATTAATGATGGCGATGGTGGAGCAATTAGAGGAACTGGTAAAGAAAGAAGATTCGGCTAACAGTATTCAGTTTACTAAAATGTTGGCAGATACCTATAACCGTTTGGGTGTGGTGACAGGTAGCCCCTTTGTTTTGAGTGTGGGTAAGATTACAGAATCGCGTCCTTATCAAGATAAAGCACTCGCTTTGTATCAAAAAATATTGCCCAAGCGTCGCGATGGGTTGAAAGCGCATAATGATATTAGCAGGGTCAAACGTGAAATAGCTAAATTATACGCCGCTGAAAAAGATACAAAAAATATGCGAAGGCTATACGCAGAGACACTTCAAGAAATGGAGTGGGTTTATAAAGATCAGCCATTAGATAAGCAACACGCACTGGCCGTTGTTTATATTGTAGGCGCGCATGGCGAGATGCACTTAGGCAATTTGGCGTACTCACAACAACTGCTGAATCAAGCAAATACGATTCTTCAAGCACTGGATGAAAGAGAGCATACGGTAAACTATGAAATCGAAACGCGCTTTATTAAAGAGGAGCGCGCAAATATTTTGTTCTTAAAGAAGGAAACGAGTGCGGCAGAAGTCATCTATAAAGGGTTATTAGCGCAAAAACTGAAGCATAAGCATTGGCGACTTGTGCGTAGTCATGTCAGAGTTAATACCGCATTGGGGTGCATTCATTTAGAAAAACAGCAACAACAAAGCGCGTTACAATATTTTAAACAAGCACGAAAATTTGCGACAGAGTTATCGAATAAATATCCCGCAGTCACATCACTTAAAGATGCATTACAACGCTATGAGGCGTTAGACAAAGCTAGTTATGATGAGTTAACGCATATTATGTTTTGCAGACAGCCCAGTAAATTTATGATGCCATTGATGCCGTAGCATGGTTATCCTAGCATTTTAAAATCTCACTATAAATTGTTTCATTGAAATATAAAATTGGACGTTATATTAGAAACAATGAAGTTTTTCTAGGTGTCTTTACTACTCTTTCTAGAGGGTAGGTGAGAGAAGGCCAACTCCCTATTGATGTCGATTGAACAGGATAAGCCCAAATGGAACACCATTAAGTGTGATTGTTGTTGATATGTTTTTAATCGTTTTAAACTGACCGTTTATGCAGATTATAGCGTCAAATAAACTTCATTTGATATAGGGTATATCGCCGTCTACAAAAAGGAGACTAAGCCGTATGCCCTACCGTATGAAAGTAATTTCGTCCCTCTTGTTATCCAGTTTTTTATGGGGATGTGCAAGCACCCCTCCCGCTTCTAATCTTAGCGAAGCAGAGTTACAAGCAAAGCGCGATTACACCGCTAGATTACAACAAGAAGATCGAGATCTAGATCATGCTGAGCGACTGCGAAGAGCAGAGGCCTATAAAAAAGGAGGGAGTGGGTATTATCATCCTTATTGGTATCGCTCATCAGAACTGTCAAATATTACAGTGAGATAATTTTAATAATAAATAAAAAGGTATTTTTATGAAAAAAACGAGTATTTTATTAGCAACAGCTTTCATCGCATCAACCTTATTAACCGCCTGTGGTTCAGGTGCAAATACGAGAAGCATGAATGAGAATCGTGGAGCAGCGGGATCGCATGTTTCAGGCGCTCAAGCAAGACAGTATGCACGTCAACAGCAATTAGAATCAAATGAAGTCCGCCTAGAAAATATGAAGCGTCGTCAAAATACAGATGCTATTAAAGAAGGTGCTGGAGCTGTGCGTAGTGCGGCAAGTGCAATACATAGCTTAGACAGTCTTAGATCACTCTTCTAATAAAGAAAAGGTTAATTTAGCACCCCATGTGCAACTTGTTTCGTAACAGATTGATAGAAATTGACTATTTTAAAATAGCGTTAAATTCTATTTAATTCATGTTAAATCAACAAAATGTCATCAGTTGCACACGGTGCTGGTACTGTAAACAATAAATCTTAAGCATTACCGCTGTAAGCGCCGCGTAGCAAACATCATAAAGACAATAATCACGGTAATGAGCGCCGTTCCTGCGAGTAGCGCATAATCTTCCATTTGCAGAATAAAAAATAACACCCCATACAAACTACTCAACAATAAAAAGATCATAATCGCACGCGAAAATCGCCTTAACACTGCCGCAGAATAGAGGGTAATAATACCAATGGTCGTCGCGGCCGCATAAGCGTAGGAGATGAGAAAGGGTAAATGCTCTGAAAGTGACACCAAGATCAAATAGAACAGGCTGAGTGATACGCCAACCAGAATGTATTGAATGGTATGCGTGCGCGTGTTTGAGATCATTTCAAACAGTAAGAAAACAATAAAGGTTAGCCCAATAAACAACGCACCATATTTCACGCTACGGTTTATTTTTGTATAGAGCGATACGGGGGAGAATAAATCAACGCCTGTGGTTAATGAATAAAGATCATAGTTAGGCACTTCCTTTCCTTCCTCTAATAACCAATGCTGCGGATAATCTCTCGCAAGATGTGGAATACTCCAATCGGCACTGAATCCATCTTTAGATACATCAGGCTCATTATTAGGCAAAATGGCACCTTGGAAACTAGGATGTGGCCAACCCGATTTAATCGTTGCCTTCGTCATTTTACCTAACGGCGCAAAACGGAATCCACCCCGACCTTTTACCGACAGTTTAATCCTAAACTCAGGGCGAGAATTAAAGCGTCGTGTCTGTTTCATTGAGGCATGAAAGCCTGATTTTAAAAAGCCAGTAAGCTTTGTACCTGGCTCTAACGGTGCACTGGCTTTATCCCAGCGTATCGGCGTGGTTTCAGTGATGGCTTTGGTATCGCTAAGACCAATGGCGAGATAAGC
>JAGLDQ010000295.1 GCA_023145535.1 Cocleimonas sp.
TCAAATGCACCACTAATGGTTAAATCAGCAATATAAAGGAGCGAGCTATAAATACCGCGCTTTCTAAATTGCTCATTCAGATCCGCTTCAACTTTGAGTTCCTCTGGTAGCAATACCATGGTTTTATGATTGAAAATATCACGGCTAATAGTTTTGCTTTCCCCCTTTTCATCGGTCACTGTATTCGCACTAAAAATATGTTCAACATAAGGCACAACCAAAACAGGGCCAACAATCGTCTGCTGCGTTCCCCAGCCTTTGCTAATATTATCCAATGTTTGATGATAATACTGATTACGCTCACTAATAATCCCTTGCGTCATATAAAGTGGGATAAGCATTAAGAAAGCAAGCAAAGCAATCATAAAGGTGCGAAAAGTAATCGAATCAGTGATAGCTTTTAGCTTATCCATGTGACAGACCTGTAGTTAGTTTAGGGGCGTTAATGTAGACTAAGCGCTACTTGAATAGAACCGTGAATAATTACCATCAGATTACAGTTATAAGAGGGGCTAATTTAAAAGGAAAGGAAGCACGCTATCTTGATAGCTTCCCTCGTTCTACCGCGTTTTAACGAACCTATCGCTCTATTTTTAAAGATATTATCTTGTTCCCCTAAGGGAATCCCATCAAGATGTGCTACACCTCAAATAAGGAAGTTCAAAGAAAACCACATGAAAGTACTCGGCATAGAATCATCCTGTGATGAAACAGGGGTAGCAATTTACGATACAGAGCAAGGCTTGTTAGCAGATCAACTCTACTCACAAATAGATCTCCATGCAGAATACGGTGGTGTCGTACCAGAGCTTGCCTCGCGCGATCATATTCGCAAAACAACACCACTGATTAAAGGCGTATTAGCAGAAGCCAATTTAACGATGTCAGATTTAGAGGGCATCGCTTACACTTCTGGGCCTGGTTTAATGGGCGCATTAATGGTCGGTGCATCTATTGGGCGTTCATTAGCATGGGGGTTGGATATTCCAGCCGTTGCCGTACATCATATGGAAGGGCATCTATTGGCACCGATGTTAGAAGAAAACCCGCCCCCTTTTCCTTTTATTGCCCTATTAGTTTCAGGGGGGCATACCTTATTGGTCGATGTTAAGGCCATTGGTGAATATAAAATATTAGGTGAATCATTAGATGATGCCGTTGGTGAGGCCTTTGATAAAACAGCCAAAATGTTAGGATTAGGTTATCCTGGAGGGCCTATTTTAGCCGCCTTAGCACAACAAGGACGAGATGATATTTATAAGTTTCCCCGTCCAATGGTTAATCGTCCTGGGTTGGACTTTAGCTTTAGTGGTCTAAAAACTTTCGCCTTAACGACATGGAATAAGTCAGAAAAAACAGAACAAGCACAAGCAGATATCGCTCATGCCTTTCAAGAAGCGGTTGTTGATACCCTGTTTATCAAATGTCGTCGCGCATTAGAACAGGGCAAAGGCAAGCGTTTGGTTATCGCAGGGGGGGTTGGGGCGAACCAGCGTTTACGTGAAAAATTGCAAGAACTCGATGCCGCTGTACACTTTCCAAGAATGGAGTTTTGTACTGATAATGGCGCAATGATTGCTTATGCTGGTGCGATTCGTTTACAAGCGGGACAAGTTGAGGCGGCTATTATTCAGCCGCGTCCGCGTTGGTCACTTGAGGCGCTGGAGGTTCCTCAATAGTTCTTTTTGATCATGCGAATGACCTCGTATCATGAGGCGACCTGTCTCAATTTATTGTTACAAACAGATTAATACTAAATAGCGAATCGCTTTGGAAAGGGAAAACCTGATATTATCCGCGATATTAAGGCTATTGCATCTAATGCCTCTACCGATATAGTCAACTTATTTATTAACTTACATTCTACCTTCCTATGAGCACTGCTGTTTTTGAAACAAATCTGCAAAACTTGCCACTAATGACACGTGGAAAAGTGCGTGATATTTACGATATTGATGCAGATCATATGCTGATTGTTACTACCGATCGGCTCTCTGCGTTTGATGTGGTTTTACCTGATCCTATTCCTGAAAAGGGCGCGGTGCTGACCACTGTCTCCAATTTTTGGTTTAAAAAGCTAGCGCATATTATTCCGAATCATTTTTCTGACTTGACGATCAATGAGATAGGTTTATCTGATGATGAACTGAAAGCATTCGCTTCGCGCAGTGTGGTGGTTAAAAAATTAAAACCTCTGCCTGTCGAAGCCATTGTGAGAGGCTATCTTATCGGTTCTGGTTGGAAAGATTATCAACAAACAGGGCAGGTGTGTGGGCTTGATTTACCTGATAATTTACAGCAAGCAGGTAAGCTTCCATCGGTTATTTTCACGCCCTCGACGAAGGCGAGTGTGGGTGATCATGATGAAAATATTGATTTTGCTAAAATGGAATCATTAATCGGCGTAGCATTAGCGAATCAAGTGCGTGATGTCAGTCTACAGCTTTATAACGAAGCGGCTGATTTTGCCTTGCAAAAAGGCATTATTATTGCCGATACTAAGTTTGAATTTGGTTTAGATGAAAATAATCAATTAGTTTTGATTGATGAAATTTTATCACCGGATTCTTCACGCTTTTGGGCGGTCGATTCTTATCAAGAAGGCATCAGTCCTCCCTCGTTTGATAAACAGTTTATTCGTGATTATCTAGAAACGTTGGATTGGGATAAAACATCTCCAGGCCCCACCTTGCCGCAAGAAATATTAGAAAAATCAGCACAAAAATATCAACAAGTAGCAGATTTACTCTTAGGCGATCAAACCGCGTGAAAGTATTAGTCACTGGGGTTGCGGGTTTTATTGGCTCTGCCATTGCTGAGTCATTACTACAGCGTGGTGATGAGGTGGTGGGTATTGATAATCTTAATGATTATTACGATGTTTCGCTAAAAGAAGCCCGTTTAGCACGCATTGAAAAGACAAAAAATGCCGCGAATTTTAACTATATTAAGCTGGATATTGCGGATCGTGAAGCCATGGCGTTGTTATTTGCTAATGAGCAATTTGATGCGGTCGTTAATCTGGCAGCGCAGGCGGGGGTGCGTTATTCCTTAGAAAACCCATTGGCTTATGTGGAAAGTAATATCACAGGTTTTGCCCATTTGCTGGAAGGTTGTCGCCATAACAAGGTGAAGCATTTTGTCTATGCATCGTCGAGTTCGATTTATGGGTTGAATGAATCCATGCCTTTTTCAGTACATGATAATGTAGACCATCCTGTTTCTTTGTACGCCGCATCAAAAAAATCAGGCGAGTTAATGGCGCATAGTTATTCGCATTTATACGCTTTGCCAACGACAGGTCTGCGCTTTTTTACGGTGTATGGGCCTTGGAGCCGTCCCGACATGGCGATGTTGAAATTTACCCATAAAATCGTCGCGGGTGAAGAAATTGATGTGTATAACGATGGTAAGCACCGTCGTGATTTCACGTATATCGATGATATTGTTGAAGGTGTGATACGTGTTTTGGATAAGCCGCCAACAGGCAATGTTGACTGGGATGGAGAAAAACCTGATCCTGCCAGTAGCCCAGCACCGTGGAAAATTTATAATATTGGCAATCAAAAGCCGATTG
>JAGLDQ010000296.1 GCA_023145535.1 Cocleimonas sp.
ATGATTACTGGATCAGCCTTGTTAACGAGCTGTTTGGCAAGCGTAAAACAATACAACAACCGCTCATTGACTATCGAATCCATCATAAAAATACCAGCAGCAATAGACAGATAAAGAGACAGGGCTGGAAGTCTATTTTTAAGCCAGCAACCAATAAAAAATTAGCCATTCCTTTTTTTGACGATCACCGCGCCCCTCTGATCCATTATTTATTACAAAAATTTCCTGACCTTAACGAAGATGATCGTATGCTACTATCAAAATTCCAACGCTATCTGAATGCTGATATGCGCCGTCTAGAAGCTTTGCATTTTTTATTTCACAATGGATTTCTTAAACCAAGCTGGAAACATAAAGTAAGCGTGTCTTTCCGTCTTTTAGTTATGAGTCAGTGCTGAATTGAGGAGTCATAACATTGAATAAAAAAATAAAAACAATTGGCATTTTTTCATCAGGCATTCGTAAAATACCCTCGCTAACTACTTTTCTTGACGCGGACAAGCTGTACCCGCCCTCTAATAAAGTGGATGCCATTGTAGGCTGGGGCAGAAAACCCAACACCAGTAAAGCCAGAAAGTTCGCAACCCAACACAAGCTACCTTATCTCATCCTCGAAGATGGCTTTTTACACTCTTGCGGACAAGGCGTACTGGGTGATGCTTCTTGCTCAATGATTGTTGACCACACGGGGATATACTACGATGCCAAAGAACCTTCTGATTTAGAAACTTTATTAGCCACTAATTCTGAATTTTTATTTGATAGAACACTAATAGCACGTGCCACTGCTTGTATTCAGAAAATCACCAATCACTCCATTTCAAAATACAATAATACCTCTCTCTTTTTAACTGACCATTTGCTTCCAAAAGGTGAAAATGTATTAGTCATCGACCAAACTGCGGGCGATATGTCATTAGAAACGGGTTACATTAACAATGACAGTTTCAACAAGTTGCTACAAGCGGCGCTAGATGAACACCCGACTGCCAATATCATCATTAAAACGCACCCCGATGTTATTGCGGGCAAAAAAAAAGGGAGCTTATCTTTACAGGCAACTCATCCGCGCATCACAATTATTGCTGAAAATATCAACCCTCTAATTTTAATGAAACACGTTAAACATGTTTATGTCGCCACATCACAAATGGGATTTGAAGCTTTAATGCTGGGCAAACCCGTGACTTGCTTTGGCGTACCTTTTTATGCGGGTTGGGGATTAACGGATGATCGCGCTGATTCGACACTTGATGTTTGGAAACGACGCAAACATCAACTCACACTTGAGCAAGTATTTGCGGCGGCTTATATTCGCTATACCCGCTATGTTCATCCCGACACCTTAGAACGCTGCGAAATAGAGGATATATTGGATTACTTCACCCTACAGCAGCAAATGCGTCAACACACTTCAGGGCATTTATTTTGTTTTGGCTTTACCTTATGGAAACTCAATTATATTCGCCGCTTCTTACAATCTCCTGATAATAAAATTTCTTTTGTTTCATCTTCTCAGCAAGCCATTAAAAAGGGGTTTGACGCGTCCTGCAACATTATTCTTTGGGCGAGCAAAGATAAATCTGAGGCAAGAAAACTTTCTGAACAGTTTGATGTGCCTATTCATTCTATGGAAGATGGCTTTATACGTTCGGTTGGTATTGGCACAGATTTAACCGCCCCTGCTTCATTAGTATTGGATAGTAGAGGCGTTTATTTTGACCCCTCATCCCCAAGTGATCTGGAGTATTTATTACAAACCCATCAATTTAATAACGAACTCCTTAAACGCGCCAAGAAATTACGCACGTTATTATTAGAAAACGAAGTGAGTAAATATAATCTTGGCAAAAAACTTCCTCTTGCTCTCATTAAAGCGAAGTCTGGGCAAACGCTTATTTTAATTCCTGGGCAAGTTGAGGATGATGCTTCGATTAAAACAGGCTGTATTGATATTTGCACCAATAGCGCACTTATTGTTGCTGTTAGAGAAAGCAACCCTGATGCTTATATTATTTTCAAACCTCACCCTGATGTCATCAGTGGCAACCGTAAAGGCGCGGTTGCTGATGACATTATTAATCAGCATTGCGACTTAATGCTAGACGATGTGAGCGTAACCGACTGTCTTGGAATTGCAGATGAAGTTCATACCATGACATCACTCGTGGGCTTTGAAGGGTTATTACGAAAGATTAAAGTCGTTTGTTACGGCTTACCTTTCTACGCTAATTGGGGGCTAACTCAAGATCGCCATTATCTTAAGCGACGTAACCCTGAGCAAAACAATTCAATAATGCTGGATGAATTAGTCGCTGCCACACTGATACTGTACCCTCGTTATATCAATTGGAAAACTCAGGTTTATACAACACCTGAGTTTATTGTGCTGCAAATAAAGAAAAGTATTGAGCAGCAAGGTGGCAAGCAAGCCAATAAAATACCCCTTATTGCCCGTAAATTGCGCCAAATTAAACAATTTATCAAAGGAATGATGTCAAACTAAAAGACATATCAGAACTTTCGCTACACAATAAGCACTATGCTGGAAGCCTTCGGAATAAAAATATTTTATCCCGATAATATTTAATTAATGATGCTTTCCTGAGATAGACTATAGGCCGTTATTCTGTTAAATCACACACCTTATCTCTAGCCTCACTTGCTAAAACAGTGCTTTCTATGCTAAAAATACCCCTAACTAGCTTCTAACCACTTAATACAGTAGAATAGCTAACCACCAAATACCAATAAATGGAGTTACTGGCTTGAATTTACGAACGGATAAAGCGTCGGTAGATACACAGAAAAGCTGGAATGACGTAATAGGACAGTTTGACATTCACCCTTATGTAAGGATGGATAGCCCTCCTTCGCCTACTCGCACGGCAAAAAGAAAAAAAATACACGCTAATAAAAAACAAAAACAACCTAAAACTCCGATTATCCCTTCTCCTTCTTGGCTAACAAGAGGGTTTCTTGTTGCCACCTGCTTTGCAACCTTAGGTAATATTCCTTTTCAATCATCAATCGCCTTACAAAATACGGTTGAGACATCAAATTTTGCTATTGCGATCGATGCAACCACAACTGAGCTGAAAAAAACAAGTACAAATCCTGAAATCAGCTTAGCAGCGTCCACAGCTTTCCCGCTTGACCCAGCATTCCAAAGCCTCTCTTTGCCGACTCGTGCCATTGAAACTTACATTGGTCACCAAGTAATTGATACCAATAGCAAATGGGCATCGTACACGGTTAAGTCCTATGATAACCCTGCTAACATTCTACATAAAGTAGGCTTGAGTCGCTCTGTCGAAACATTACTGCGTGACAATAAAATAAAAACAGTATTAAAACAGCTTAAAAGAGATAATATTGTTCGAGCGCGCTCTGTTAATGGTAAATTAGTTGAATTACTACTCGCGACCTCTTACAAAAAAGCTTACACCGTAAAACCCAGCAGTGATGGTTTTGAAGGCATATGGGAAGGAAAGTGGACGGATACGGTCTTTGAAATTCGCCAAGCAAGGTCATCTTTTGTTATTAGAAATGGTTTATTCTTTGATGGCAAAAAGGCAGGCGTTCCAGGAAAGACCATTCGACAAATTATTAAGGTTTTTGACTGGGATATAGACTTTGCTCATGATATTCGTGTTGGTGACCGAGTAACACTGGTTTATGAAGAAGTTTTCCATGATGGTGATAAAGTGGGAAGCCAAAACCTATTGGCCGCTGAATTTATCAATAAAAATAAAGAGTTTCGCACAGTAAGGTTCACCCGAAAAGATGGAAAGTCTGATTTTTTCACCCCAGAAGGCAGAGAAATGAAACGTGCTTTTATTCGCACACCCGTTGCTCATGCTAGGGTATCATCACACTTTAATCCTGGTCGCTTCCATCCTGTATTGCATAAAATGCGCTCACATAAAGGAACAGATTTTGCGGCACGACGGGGTACACCCATCATGGCAACTGGTAATGGCACGGTTAAATTTATTGGCAGAAAAGGTGGATATGGTAAGGTGATTATTCTTACGCATCGTGAAGGATATGAAACGCGCTATGGTCATATGTCGAAATACAAATCAAACCTCAAGCAAGGGGCTAAGGTCTATCAAGGGGATATTATTGGCTATGTTGGCTCAACAGGTTTGGCAACTGGCCCGCATTGTCACTATGAGTTCCGTAAAAATAGTATTCCAGCCAATCCCATGACCGTTAAACTACCGAATAGCATGTCGCTAACCCCCACAGAACTTGCTAGTTTTAGAGCTAAAGCAATAAATTTAGTGTTACAACTTAATGTTTTACATCGTTTTGCGGCCTCTAATGTTAATATTAATAGCGGAACGGGTGGTTAAACGGTGGCATTTTCTCACCTTGCACAAACTAAACGTATCTATTATGCATTGCTACAAAAGAAAATGTATATTATCCAATAAGCGCGCTTTCCCTAGCCAGACTGCACCGAGCAATACCAAATCTTTATCATCGACTGATGCTATTTGTAAATCTTTTGTGCGACGCACTTCAATATAGTCTGCTTTAAACCCTGCTTTATTTAATACGTTCGTTGCTTTAGATTGCAATGCTGTAAAATCTCTATTGCCCTTTTTGATCTCACTAACTGTTAGCTGTAATTGCTCCTGAAATAATGCTGCAAAGCTCCGTTCTTCTTCCGTTAAATAGCCATTACGCGAACTCATTGCCAAACCATCTGACTCCCTCACCGTAGCAATACCCCTAATATCGATGGGCATATTAAGATCGGCCACCATTGTTTTCACTAGCATTAATTGCTGAAAGTCTTTCTGCCCAAAAATTGAAATATCAGGCATCACCATATTAAAGAGCTTATTAACAATGGTTGAAACCCCTGAAAAATGCCCTACACGCGACTTTCCTTCCAGTATCTCACCCAATATAGGCACTTCAACGCGTGTGGTTGCTTC
>JAGLDQ010000297.1 GCA_023145535.1 Cocleimonas sp.
CACGAAGAATCTTTAATACTTCAGGACGTGAGAACTTCTCAGAGACATCTTCGCCTTCAGAGAGTGCATGACGCAACTTAGTACCCGATAATAGCATTCTATCTGCGGCATCATGTGCACATGTTTTCATTGATGCCATGCCGTCACATTTATCACACCAGAATGTCCAGTCGATTTTAAGTGGCAATGTTTCTAGTGCATCTTTAGGAATTTCGTCAAAGATGTCATGTGCATCAAAAGGACCGTAATAGTCGCTTACGCCCGCATGATCACGTCCAACGATTTGATGTGAACAACCGTAGTTTTGACGGAATAATGCATGAATCAATGCTTCACGAGGCCCAGCATAACGCATATCAAGTGGATAACCCGCTTGAACCACAGTATCTTTTACAAAATAGTTATCGATCAAAGTACCAATGGCATTTGAACGAACTTCAGCAGGAATATCGCCTGGCTTAAGCTTGCCAAGCAAGGAGTGGATTAACACACCATCACCAATTTCTAAAGCGATCTTAGCAAGATACTCATGTGAGCGATGCATTGGGTTACGGGTTTGGAAACAAGCAACCGTTGACCAGCCTTTCTTTTCAAAGTAAGCGCGAGTTTCCGCTGGTGTCATAAACTGATCACCATAAATTTCCTTGAAATCACCCAGTGATAATACCGTCACCTTGCCTGCCACATTGACAGGGCCTTGCGCCATGACCATTTGTACGCCTGGATGATCTTCAGCAACAGTTTTATAAACCGTTTCGCACTCATGTTCTTTGTTGATCATATAGGTTGACTCAACAACCATTGTACCCATGATCTCGCCTGTTTCTTCACTAACAAGCGCAACATTTGTGCCTTCTGATAAGGTATCCGCTGTCTCGCCATCGGTTGATAACGTAATTGGAATCGGCCAGAAAAGACCATTTTCCATTTTCATATCATCACAAACACCTTGCCAGTCCGCTTTATTCATAAAGCCTTCTAACGGAGTGAATCCACCGATCCCCATCATAATGAGATCGCCTGTTTCACGTGACGATAGTTTGATTTGAGGAAGATCAGCAGCGCGCGCTAGTTCAGCAACAAGGGCATCGCCTTCGAGTAGTAGAGGCTTTAGGTCGCCTCCGCCATGAGGTCGTACAAGATTTGACATAAGAGTAATTCCTGACTTAATAAAGGTATTGAGTATATATCTCAAAATTTACTTTGCTATAGCCATCAAGTGATAATTATTACTTTGAACCATCACCTGAAGAATACATAACAAGTTAAAATAAGCGGTTATACCGTATTCTCTTTACTGCTTTGACGCAAGTTCTCAAACTATTTCAACAATCTAATTTATATATGGGTAGATAAATAGTATTTATCAAAAAAGCGATCTGTATCAAAGAAAAATAATAATGCTAAACTCTCCTCTTTAAATTAAAAGACAGTTAGACATGCGTATCCCTCGTTTTTATATAAGTCATTCCTTGCAAATAGGCCTTACGCTCGCGTTACCAAAGGATATTCACCGCCATGCTATTCAAGTATTACGTCTTAAAGCTAATGATGTCCTGATTCTTTTTAATGGGGAGGGTGGAGAATATAAGGCAACGTTAATAAGCGCTGAAAAACGGCATTCTGTCGTCAATATTACTTCTTATGATGCGGCTGATAAAGAATCCCCACTGGAAATAACGTTAGCACTTTCCATGATCAAAGCCGATAAAATGGATTTCGCTCTACAGAAAGCAGTAGAAATGGGCGTTAATATCCTTCAGCCTCTGTATACAAAACGGAGTGTGGTAAAACTAAAAGCCAATCGTCTTGATAAAAAACTAACACATTGGGATGGCGTAATAAAAGCTGCCTGTGAACAATCAGGACGCACTGTTTTACCCCAATTATTTGCGCCTATTGCATTAGAACCATGGTTGCAAACTCCTTTTTCATTGCGTTTAGCCATGTTACCTGGAGACCATTCAACGATTACTTCACTACATCCACCTGAAAATAAACAAATCGCTCTCCTTGTCGGCCCCGAAGGAGGCTTTACCGATCAGGAGGTCGATTTATTATTATCATCTCATGTTAAAGGAATACAATTTGGTCCGCGTATATTGCGAGCAGAAACCGCTGTTATTGCAGGAATCGCGCTCTGCCAACAACAATGGGGTGATTTGTAAGGTCTACCAACGGGATATAAATATTTTTATTGCCCTTATTAAAAATAATTTAATTAAATATACCAATATTTAGATTCATTTTTAGAACTTTTAGTTAAATCCACACTCAATAATAGCAGTGCTGCAAAGTACTCATCATGACTCACAATATTTAAAAATAAGCTAGTCAGATGAAAATGGATTATGTTTGTTCTTTGGTGGGAATAAACTAGTCACTAAATGTCCTGCAAAGTACTTTCTTTGTCAGGGCATTTTATTTTTATGCGGCTAAAGCATGGCGAGAATGAACGGGATAATTCATCCACCATTTGTTACGCAAAAGAAAACTCGTCACTAAGACTCTCCTCCCTCATGATTTTTTAACGTTAGCGATAAACTTCTAGCTTTCTCACTGATCCCAGTGTAATCGGCATAGTCACCATACCACCCTGCAAGTTTTGTTTAACGATAAGTTGTCCGCCGCTAATTTTACTTAAAATACCTTCCAACACTTTGCCATTTTTTTTAGCCAATCGTATTTTATACCCAACAGCGCCACTCGCTCGTCTCACACTAATCACTTGAAATTTAGGCTCTATATAACTTTTTTTCTCTCTTATTTTCTTTTTTTCAAGTGCGGCTATAACCTGAGGGCGTAGCAAGTCTTGATCCGTGAGTGTCACTGCTTCATATGCTTCATCCTCTGTTTCACTCATGTCAGCCAATGACTCCGCCGAGTTTATTTCCTCAACCAACCCCACCTCTGAGGCTAAGTTAATAATGGTTTTATCCAGTGGCTTACCAAGCGAAATAATGACAATCACCGCTGCAATGATGCCAATTGAAAAAGCCGTAATACTCGTCGTGATGGCTGCAATCCAATCCATTTTGTTGAGCAATCGATAGGTAATAGTCAGCACAATAAGTGGCGTTAAATAAGTAAGTGTTACCAGTATTTTTTTATCAACGACAAACAAACTCAAACTAATGATGACACCGATAGAGAGCATTGCTCCCAATAGCCAAGCAACAAAAATCCAGACCATATCGGGTTTTTTAGCGCTCATTAAACGAGCAAAAAAACTGGTAATCCAAAGTGTTGCGGCAAACGCAACGATAATGAGGGGAATCGTAAACATTTCCATAAAAAGCAGCCTATTTATAATTTTTATATTAAGTCGGCCAGTAGATAATAAAATAAACAAAATCACAATGTAAAACGGATCAATGCGTCTGCAAGGTGGGATTTTACACCCTATTTTTCGACTTTCTGCATTATTGCTCTGTTCACATAGCTCGCTATGCGCCCATCACTCCTCTTGAAGTTCAAAAAATAGAACCTAAAATTTTGTCTAGAGAATTAATTACAAACTTTTAGTTACAATTTCAAACACATCGGCGGATAAACCTTGCTGATCTCTAATCCGCTCTAATGACTCACGCATTAAATTATCCCGCTCAACTGTGTATTGATGCCCATTAATCAAAGTACGTACCAAACGCGCTGCAATTTGTGGGTTTAACGTATCAAGCTCCAATACTCGCTCGGCAATAAAGGTATACCCAGAGCCATCAGCGAGATGAAAATTAACTGGGTTTGCATTCGCAAAGGCACCAATAACAGCCCGCACTTTATTGGGGTTTTTAATATCAAATAAATCATGCTGCATGAGCATTTTCACACGCTCTAGCGTATTCGGCAAACTAGAGCAAGCTTGCATCATAAACCACTTATCCATGACTTGAGTATTGCCTTTCCAGCGCGTTTCAAAATCGTCAATCGCTTGTTGGCGTTGTGGACAGTCAATATTGAGCAGCACACCAAAAGCCGCTAAATTATCGGTCATATTCGTCGCCTCACTAAACTGCTGATAACATTGCTCATAAATACTGTCATCTTTAATTGCACCAAGATAAGCAAGGCAGATATTTTTTAAGCGGCGTTTGCCGATGCTTTGTGCATCAATCTGATAGTCGCCTTTATCTTCAAGTTGGGTATAAAGGGTCTCAAAGGATAAGCGCAACGCCTTAGCAAGGGTGCTACGCAATAATTCACGCAGGTGATGAATAGCTTCAGGATCAGCCTGATCAACCGCTTCGGCAATATCGGCCTCTGAAGGTAATGATAATGCCTCAGCGCGTAATGAATAATCCAAATTATTATTTTCCAGCAAGGCTTGATAGGCATTAATTATCTGTGGCTCCACTCCGAATGCTTTTCCTTTAGAATGCGCTGATAACATGTCTAAGATGATTTTTTTTGCTAAACGTTGGCTGGCTTCCCAACGATTAAAATCATCCGTATCGTGTTGCATTAAGAAAATAAGATCTGTTGTGGTGTAAGGGTAATCAAGACGTACGGGTGCAGAAAAACCACGCAATAAAGAGGGCAAGGGTTCACTCTCAATATTGATGAAGGTAAATGCTTGTTGGGATTCCGTTAACTGGAGTACATGCGATGTGCCTGATGCACTCCTCTCACCTTCTCGTTGCAATGGCAGTTCATTTCCCTTTTTATCCAGCAATCCCATCGCAATCGGGATCATAAAGGGCTTTTTATGATGGGATTCCGGCGTATCCGCGCAACTTTGCGTGAACGATAGGGTGCAGGTGTTAGCCTTTGCATTGTATTGCATTGAGGCGTTAACAAGCGGCGTACCTGCTTGCTCATACCAGTGCTGCAATTGGCTTAAATCCCGCTTATTTGCATCCGCCATTGCCACCAAGAAATCCTCCGTTGTAACCGCCTGACCATCATGACGCTGGAAGTATAAGTCCATCCCTTTACGGAAACCTTCTTCGCCTAGCAAGCGATGATATAAGCGCACAACTTCCGCCCCTTTCTCATAAATAGTTAGCGTGTAAAAGTTATTAATCTCCATAAAGGAGGCTGGACGAATAGGATGCGCCATCGGCCCTGCATCTTCAGCAAATTGATGGGTGCGTAACATACGAACATCTTGAATACGCTGTACCGAACGTGAGTGTAAATCTGCACTAAATTCTTGGTCTCTAAAAACAGTTAAGCCTTCTTTTAAACTGAGCTGAAACCAATCCCGACAAGTGACTCGATTACCCGTCCAATTATGAAAATACTCATGCCCAATAACGGATTCAATCGACATATAATCATGATCCGTTGCGGTCTCAGGGCTGGCAAAGACAAGTTTAGAATTAAACACATTCAAACCCTTATTCTCCATTGCGCCCATATTAAAATCATCAACCGCAACAATCATATAAATATCAAGATCATACTCTAGTCCAAAACGCGTCTCATCCCACTGCATCGCGCGTTGTAGCGACCCCATTGCATGACCACATTTATCAATATTATGCGCTTCCGTATAAATTTCTAATTGTATTTCACGACCTGACAGCGTGGTAAAAGTATCGCTAATATGCTCCAAATTACCCGCAACCAATGCAAATAAATAAGCAGGTTTAGCAAAAGGATCTTGCCACTGAGCAAAATGCTTGCCCTCCTCTAACTCACCACTTTCTAGTAAATTACCATTGGATAATAAGACGGGATATTTTTCTTTATCGGCACGAATGAGCGTGGAAAAAACACTCATGACATCAGGACGGTCTTGATAATACGTGATACGACGAAAACCTTGCGCCTCACATTGAGTACAGAAATTACCACTGGATTTATACAAACCATCCAATGCGGTGTTCTTTTGAGGATAAATACGGGTAACTATTTCTAAGATGAAATTTTCAGGCGTTTTATCGATGCTCAAGCTTTTATCGTCTAACGTATAATCAGATTTAGCTAATAATTCTCCATCCAGCTTAATGCTTTCAAGCACTAACTCCTCTCCATGCAGTAGCAACGATTGCTCCCCTTTTGATGCGCTATTGTATTGATAGGCAACGATTGAGGTGACAAGGGTGGATGCCTCATCAAGATCAAAAATAAGATCAATGCTGTTAACGTGGTAAGTGGGGACGGTGTAGTCTTCTAGATAAATGGTATTAGCTTGAGGATTTGTCATAGGTTTTTATTCGTTAATTGAATTAAAAAGGGAATAGCGAGCCGAAGAATAATAAAGTATTCATTGCAGAAAGTGTATTAGCATCACCCAATAGCCAACACTATTCTAGCGGTTCACGCTCTGAGTGGTTGGATAAA
>JAGLDQ010000298.1 GCA_023145535.1 Cocleimonas sp.
TAAAAGAATTGGATGAAGCGAAAGAAAGCGGAATGGACACGGCTGAGTTGCAAGAAGAGATTGCACAGTTGCAAAAGCGTAAAGACAGCGGCGCTATCTATGTGGCTATCTTTGGTGATATTAGCACAGGAAAATCATCGATTATTAAAACGTTGCTTCCTAATGCAGAAGTCTTGACCGACGTACGGGGTGGTTCTACCGCAGAAATTAATGAATATACATGGACATCAACCTCAGGTGATCAGCTTATCTTGACTGATTTACCTGGGCGCAGTGAGGCAGAGGGCGATTTGGACGAAACTGCACATGACGAGGCAGTTCGTGCACAAGTTGTTATTTATGTCACCGATTCGGATCTAACCCGTAGCCAATTCAATGATATTTTGACCTTGCGTAGTTATGGCAAGCCCATGATTGTTGCCTTAAATAAAAGTGATCGTTTTTCAGATGAAGAACAAGGTTTGCTAAAAGATCGATTTTATCAACAATTTTCTCAAGAAGAACCGCAGAAACTGTTACAAGAGGCAACAAGTCAATCTCAAAGTAAAGACCTCCAGTTAACCTTTATTAAATCAGGCGGTACTGAAGAAGTTGTTAGGATTTATCCTGATGGGCGTGAAGAGAAAGTTATCCGTCCCCGCAAGGCCGATGTGTCTGCACTATCCTATGCGCTTCAAGAAGAAATAGACATGCAAAGTGAGCTACTTGAAAACTTGCGTGATGCGAGTGTGTTTGTATTGGTTAAGCAAAAGCTGGATCATGACAAAATAGAATTTAGGCGTGAGAAAGCCAGTGACATAGTCACTAGCTCTACGCGTAAAGCCGTACTGGGTGCATTAGCGTCAGTTAGCCCAGGTACAGATTTGGTGATTCAAGGGATACTTGCGACCTTAATGGTGAAAAAACTCTGTGAGTTATACGAAGTGCCTATGCGTAAACTTGATATCGAAAAGTTTCTAAACTTTAGTCAGGGACAGGTTAAGAAAAGTGTGCCAATATTGCTCGCCGTTGCAGGCAATGGGATGAAAGCATTTCCAGGTATTGGTACAGTAACTGGCGGATTAACCCATGCTGTGGCGTATGGGATGATTTTTGATGCGCTAGGAAAAGCCACGGCAAAAACATTAGAAGAGCGCGGGCAGCTACGGGCGGCACCTGCTGCAATAACCTTTAAGGAGATGTTGAGTGAAAATATGGAAGCACGCGCAAAGTTATTTGCCAAGTTGGTTTTCGACAACAGAAAAAAATAAACTAGAAGAGGCGCTAGCGAAAAAACCATCTGGGGATGTTCATCTTGATCTTGCAAAGGAAAGCCTGAGTGATCTCTTAAAGGATAGCCGTGTTTCTGGAAATGTACGGGGCTTATTAAAAGAGGATTATGAACAGTTACGCACCATGCTGACTAAGCTGGAGAATAGTCAATTACATGTCGCCGTATTTGGTCGTGTCAGCGTAGGAAAATCATCGGTACTGAATGCATTACTGGGTCGTGAAGCCTTTAGTACGAGTATCTTGCATGGCGAAACGACTAAAGCCAATATGCAAGAGTGGCAAGAAATAGAGGTGGGGGGTATTTATCTAATCGACACCCCAGGTATTAATGAAATTGACGGAGAGGAGCGAGAACGTGTCGCTCATGAGGTTGCGAGTCGTTCTGATTTATTACTATTTGTGGTGGATAGTGATTTGACAGAAGTTGAGTTACAAGCGTTAAAAGCGGTTGCTAAATTTAACCGTCCCATTATCTTAGTCGTCAATAAATCTGATCAATATAACGAAGATGAAATCATTAAGCTACGGAGTATAATTCGTCGACGGGTGGCAGGGTTGATTGCACCAGAGAATATTATTTTTAGTGCCGCATCACCGACTAAGCAAATTGTTATTATGATCGATGATGAGGGTCATGAGCAAGAAACTACCCGTCAGCGTCCTGTTGATATTCTTAATGTAAAATCACGTCTCTGGGATATTATTGAATCAGAAGGAAAAACACTCTCCGCTTTAAATGCTTCAATGTTTGCAGGCAACCTGAGTGAACAAGTGGGTAATCGTATTCTCAATGCACGTCGAGAAATTGGCGAAGAGACGATTAGAATGTATTGCATTGGTAAAGGCGTTGCGGTTGCGCTAAATCCAGTTCCCCTTGCTGATATCCTTGCAGCCGCCGCGATTGATGTGGGAATGGTGGTGCATTTATCCAATATTTATGGCTTGCCCATGTCGAAAACAGAAGCAGGGGACTTGATAAAAACGATAGCCGCACAAATGCTCTTATTATATGGCTCATTTTGGGCTATTCATTTTGCATCCTCGGCACTGAAAATAACCACGGTTGGCATATCAACCTTATTGACAGGTGCAGCACAAGGAGCAATTGCATGGTACAGCACACTTATTATCGGTCGTGTAACGGAAGAGTATTTAATTAAAGGGAAGTCTTGGGGTGAAACTGGACCAAAACTAGCGGTTCAAAATATCCTAGATAGCCTAGACCGTGACTCGGTTATGAGTGAAGCGAAAGAAGAAATCATGCGTTACTTAAAAAAAGATAAAGACAAAGGTAAATAATGAGCAAGAAACTTATTCGCGTTATCGCCACGTTAATCATCGCAGCAGGTGTAGGTGGCTACAATTTTGTAACCAAAGATAAAGACTATTCTGCTGAAAATAATAATACACCCTCAAAAAGTGCCTCTGAAAAATCGCCTCAGATTGATAATCAGAAGCAAGTGCTTAATAAAATACGTAAGGAAAGAGAGAATACTCATGCTAGATTTTGGCTAGAAAGTAATGCAGAAGTGATCAAACTCCTTAAGGATGATGTTCGTGGTAATCCTCATCAGAAATTCTTAGTTAAACTTGCACCCGATATAACCTTATTGGTGGCTCATAATACGAAGTTGGCTAAGCGTGCTCCGCTTCAAAAAGGCGATCATATTAAAATACGCGCCCGTTATGAATGGAATAATCGCGGTGGTGTCTTGCATTGGACACATCATGATCCTAAGGGGAAACAAGAAGGCGGTTGGATTTATGCCGATGGGAAATATTATAAATAAATTATTACAATCGGGCATCTTTAGATGCTCGTTGGTATTTCTGTAGCCCGTATGAAACCTCAGCAGAATACGGGAGTATCGCTTTAAATAGTGTTTAAACTTTCAAGACGAAACCTCTAGGATGATGAAAATCAGGCGTATCGAATGGATGATTTAGCGCCCAGTAAGTCTTATGTCGATCTTTACTTTCAATCACGGCGCTTAATCCTACTTTGAATACTTGATTCACTAATAAAGTGGGCAGAGCAGAGGCGGGTAGTATTACTTTGATCTCTAATTGATCTTTGCTTTGAATTATTTGAATTGTGGGTTCATGCGATGGTTGATATGGCTTTGTCTGACGATAGTCCTTAAAAGCATAGATTGCCCAGCATCGAGAAGGGGAGATATTATATTCATGGTAATGCGGTTCACCCTCAAAGCCGATAAAGGCTTCAAAACAAGTGTGCTGCCATAAATGATCCTTTTGAATGGGCTTACCTTTTTGAGGCAGTTGGATTTGCTCAATATCCCCTTGTAAAATATAGCCTAGCTGAAGTTCACCCTTTACTAATCGTGTTGCATTAGCGGTCAGTTCTATTGGTAGCGGGCAGGGTGTAGAAGGATGGCAGATTAAAGTGTGCATTATTGAATCCTTTCAGAAAACTCGGTCACAACTTGATAAACCGCTTGTGTTAATTTCTTTAGCTCGTCATGGCTAATAATATAAGGGGGCATTAAATAAACCAGTTTATTGAAAGGACGCACCCAAACGCCGAGTTCTACAAAGCGAGGTTGCATCCAATAAAGATCAATGGGCTGATGGAGTTCAACGACACCAATGGCACCTTTGCAACGCACATCTTTTACAATATTCAGTTCGGAGCAAGGAGCTAATTCTTGTTTTAATTGTTGTTCAATAGCAAATACCTTTTTTTGCCAATGAGATTCAAGCAGTAAATCAATACTGGCATTGGCGACGCTACAGGCGAGTGGATTTGCCATAAACGTAGGGCCATGCATTAGCACGCCTTGTTGGTCTGCGCTGATTCCTTTGGCGACTTTACTGCTGGCAAGGGTGGCGGCGAGTGTCATATAGCCCCCTGTTAGCGCTTTTCCTAGTACTAAAATGTCGGGTTCTATTTGTGCTTGTTGATAGGCAAATAGCGTGCCTGTGCGTCCAAAGCCTGTGGCTATTTCATCAAGAATCAATAAGACATCATGCTGTGTGCATAATTGCCTTACTTGGCGCAGGTATTCAGCACAGTACATACGCATTCCGCCTGTGTTTTGTACCATTGGTTCGAGGATAACGGCGGCCACTTGTTGCTTGTTTTCAATGAGGGTTTGTTCAAAATCTTGGATATAACGTGCTTGCCAATCCTCATCAGGCTTACAGGCAGGTGCATCGACAAAAATACTTTGCGATAAAATATGGGTAAACATTTCATGCATCCCATTAACAGGGTCGCAGACCGACATTGCCCCAAAAGTGTCACCGTGATAGCCATTGCGGACGGTTAAGAGTTTGTGTTTTTCAGATTTTCCTTGTGCAACCCAGTATTGCAATGCCATCTTGATTGATACTTCAACCGCTACCGAACCTGAGTCAGCAAAGAAAACATGTTGTAGATTATCAGCGGTGAGATCGATTAATTTTTTAGCCAGTTCAACGGCAGGACGGTGAGTTAAACCACCAAACATGACATGTGACATTTTACTGAGCTGGTGGGTAATTGCCTTATTTAAACGAGGATGATTATAGCCATGAATGCACGTCCACCAAGACGACATACCATCCACTAATTCCTCTCCTGTTTCTAATGTGAGGATGACACCCTTTGCAGAGGCAACAGGAAAGACGGGGCTAGGATTGAGCATGCTGGTGTAGGGGTGCCAGATATGTTGTTTATCGTATGCGCGGAGTTCGTTGTTATCCATAGGGTTTATTGGGTGTGTTATCGACGGGGAAAGGAGTGTGTATGGGTTTGAAAAATATGTCTAGCAAAATTCAAACTCTATAGGTTGCATGATTTGAGAAGATTTTGTATAGCGATCACCCTTCGCGCTATACTATTCTAAGATTAATCACCATTACTAATTTGGGAAAATTGAGATGACTAAGAATAAAGTGGTTCATAAACTACTGCATTATATTGAGGAACTGGGTTTATTGCTGATTCTTATTGCGACAATCATTGCGGTAGGGCAGGAAGTTCTCTTGATGGTTGAAGCAATGAAAGTTGATTTGAAAGATCTGCTCTTATTATTCATTTACCTAGAAATTATTGCGATGATACAGATTTACTATAAGCAACATCGCTTGCCTATTCGTTATCCCATTTATATCGCGATTGTTGCATTAGCGCGTTATATTATTTTGGATTCTAAGTCGCTTGA
>JAGLDQ010000299.1 GCA_023145535.1 Cocleimonas sp.
ATTCATTGCAGAGGTTATTGGGAAGGGTGTAATATTTTGATTTGATCATCTTAAACGTGCGAATAATAAAAGCGGTTGAGGCGGTAACACGATAAGCTGCAATCATGGGTCGATTGACTAGCATTCCTTCTAATACCGCCGTGCCTGATGCCATTAGTATTTGATCCGCTGCGCTCATTACTTTACGTGACTGTTCATCAATGAGTATGATCGGGAGCAGGGGGGCTATCTGTTTTAATAAAGTTTCAAACTGTTGGCGTATGTTAGAATTGATCAGGGGGACTATAAATTGCCAGTCAGGATGATGTTCATGTAGTTGCTTTAGAGCCTGTAAAAAATCGGGTGCCAGTCGTTTTATTTCGCCACTACGGCTACCTGGTAGGACGGCTAATGTATGTTTGGCATCGTTTAGCTGTAATTGTTTTCTAGCGGCTTGTTGATCTGTTTGTAAGGGAATTTCATCGGCGAGAGGGTGTCCGACAAAGGTGGCAGGAATGTGGTATTTCTTATAAAAATCGACTTCAAAAGGAAACAGCGTTAGCATTTGGTCGATATTGCCCTTGATTTTTTTTACGCGGCTTGCGCGCCATGCCCATACAGAAGGGCTGACATAATGGGCTGTTTTAATACCTTTTTTATGTAATAAGGCTTCTAGTTTTAAATTAAAATCTGGCGCATCAATGCCAATAAATAAATCAGGTGGATTTTGTTGCCAGCGTTGCAGTAATGCGTGGCGTATCGATAAAATTTCACGCAGACGGGGTAAAATCTCGCTAAACCCCATCACAGCAAGTTTTTCCATTGGGTATAACGCATGACAACCCGCCGCAACCATTTCGGTTCCTGCAATTCCTTCAAAAAGTAGGTTTGGATTATGTTGAAGCAGGGCAGTGATTAAGCGGCTACCAAGCATATCGCCAGATGCTTCGCCCGCTACAATTGCAATACGCATAGTGAAAAAGCCTTAAAATAATTACCGCAATATGCCGCGTTTAGAATGAGCACAAAAGTTGGCAATTCGCATAACATCATCATTATCTCTATAGCGCTCAGCTAACAAATCGATGGCTTTTTGAATGCTCAAATCTTGGCGATAAAGAATTTTATAGGCATTGTTGATGCGTGTTCTGGCATGCTCATCAAAACCTTTACGACGCAGACCTTCTTTATTGATTCCACGTGGCTTTGTTGGTATTCCAGCGGCGATAACATAGGGTGGAAGGTCTTTTGTAATCGCGCTTCCCATGCCGGTAAATGCATGTTCGCCAATCTGGCAAAACTGATGTACCAGTGTAAATCCGCCTAAAATAACATGGTCTTGAATCGTCACATGACCGGCAAGCGTGGCGTTATTGGCAAAAATTGTATTATTACCAATGATACAATCATGCGCTAAATGTACATACGCCATAATCCAATTGTCATTTCCCAGTATTGTTTTGCCAATATCTTGCGCGGTACCTGTATTGAAGGTGCAGCATTCGCGGATAACATTGCGATCACCAATGATGAGCCGAGTCGCTTCACCATTATATTTTTTATCTTGTGGGACTTCACCAATGGAGGAAAATTGGTAAATTTTATTATCTTTACCAATATGAGTATGCCCTTGAATAACAACGTGTGGGCCAATCCATGTCCCTTTATCAATTTTGACATTAGCCCCTATTATTGAATAAGCACCAATCTCGACTCCATCTGCCAATTCTGCGCCTGGCTCAATGATGGCGGTGGGATGTATCATTCAGACTCTACAGCCGCACATTTTATTTCTGCTTTTGCCGCCAGTTTGCCATCGACATGGGCTTCTGTTTTAAAGACCCAAAGTTTCCCTTTGTGGCGTAATACCTCAGCAGTTAATATGAGTTGATCACCGGGAACGACTTGTTTAACAAACTTCACTTTATCGACACCGACAAGGATATAAAGTGTATCCACTTGTGGTTCTTCACCCATTGTACGAAAGCCTAATAGACCAGTTGCTTGCGCCATTGCTTCAATAATCAATACGCCGGGCATAATCGGTTCGTCTGGGAAATGTCCATTAAAAAAGGGTTCATTAATGGTGACATTTTTAAGGGCCGTTAATGATTTTCCCGATTCAAACTGGGTAACACGGTCTACCAGTAACATTGGGTAGCGATGTGCTAAAAACCGGCGTATTTCTTTTACATCCATTAAACTCATAATTTTCCCCTAGCAAATAGTTTTCAAAGCGGCGATTGTACTATAAGACTCAGGATTTAATAAGCTTTTCAAGCTTGCGTATTTTTTGTGCCATTTTATCTAATTGGGTAAAGCGGATAATATTCTTGCGCCATTTTCGGTTTTCATTCACAGGCATTCCAGATGAGTACACGCCAGCCGTTTGAATAGAGCTGATCACCATTGACATGCCGGTGACAATCACATCATCAGTAATCGTTAGATGTCCTGCAATGGCACTTGCGCCACCGATTTGACAGCGTTTACCAATGGTTGCGCTGCCTGCTACTGCAACGCAGGCAGCCAGCGCGCTATGTGCACCAATATGAACATTGTGACCAATCTGAATCAGGTTGTCGAG
>JAGLDQ010000003.1 GCA_023145535.1 Cocleimonas sp.
CTGTATTTATTGGAAAGTACTTCACCTTGTTCGGTAAATTTAATTTGTCCATGTACGGTATTGGGCGGTTGTGCAACGATGGCTTCATGTGTTGGACCACCGCCTCGTCCTACCGTACCACCCCGCCCGTGGAATAAGCGACATTTCACACCGTATTTATTCGTTAACTCAATGACCTGATTTTGTGCATTATAAAGATTCCATTGTGAGGCTAATATACCGCCATCTTTACAAGAATCAGAGTATCCCAGCATGACTTCTTGTAAGTTACCTGAGGAAGCGAGTAGTGCTTTATAGGTTGTATTTTCAAACAAATGCGTGAGCACAGAGACAATGTGCTGTAAATCTTCAATGGTTTCAAACAGAGGTGAAATGGCAATATGACTGAAATAATGACCTGCTTTATCTTTGCCCGCCAGCCCTGCTAGGCGCGCTAGGAACATCACCTCCATAATATGACTAGCGGTATGCGTCATCGAGATAACGTAGGTACCAAAAATACTATCGCCTGTTTCTTGGCGCATTTCTACCATCGTATCAAACACTTCAAGTGTTTCTATTGATTTTTCGCTCAATGATTCAGGATTGGCTTTAGGTAAGCTCTGGCGCTCTACTAATTCACTTAATAAGTGCAAGCGTTGTGCTTCATCTAGCGTGCGATAGTCTGTATCAGGCATAAATTGTTGTAATACTTCAACAACGGCATCCGTATGAATATTAGATTCTTGACGAATATCCAATTCAACCAGAGAAAATCCACAAGTATCAACCAATCGACGCAAGTCTTTAAGGCTACGTTGTGCAATATTTTGGTCTTTATGACTATATAATGAGTCATGAAGCAACATCAGATCAGCGGAAAAATCATTCACATTTTGATAAGCAAATTGTTGCTTGGTTTTGCTTTTTTGTTTGCCACTAATGCGTTCTTGAACCAATCGTAAATTTTGTTTTAAACGATAGTGCATCATGTGTAATTTGCGACGATAAGGTTCTTTGTTATAGAGATCTGGATTCTCAGAAAAAATAAAGCGGAGTTGTTCATTATCTGCCTGTAATGACTGTGAAAACTGATCAGAAGGCATAATAAAATCGGTACTATGAGAGAGAAACTTGCGTAACTTTTTAACGCGCTTAATGTATTCAAGCAATGCTTGTTGCATATGCAAACGAATTGCCCTACGCGTTACCTCTGGCGTAACAAAGGGGTTACCATCACGATCTCCCCCGATCCAAGAACCAAAGCGTAATACCGTTGGAATGGTGATTTTATCTTCGCCATAGATCTTACGGGTTGCCCGTTCAAAATAGCGATAAACCAGCGGAATGGCTTCAAATAAACTCG
Source organism: Cocleimonas sp. (assembly GCA_023145535.1). GTDB lineage: Bacteria > Pseudomonadota > Gammaproteobacteria > Thiotrichales > Thiotrichaceae > JAGLBW01. The sequence continues at coordinate 1,346 of JAGLDQ010000003.1, forward strand.
AATCAAAATAAAATAAGCCATAACGGACTTCATCTTCAACACTGGGTTTATTATTTCTGACTTCATTGCTGCGCCATAAGATTTGAATTTGCGCTTTTAAATGACGCATGAGTGAATCACGCTCATTTTCTTCCAACGTAGCGAGTTGCAATTTATCAACCGTAATAAAAATTTGGCGGAGCAAGGTCATAATCGTGCGACGACGTGCTTCTGTAGGGTGTGCAGTAAAGATAGGGCTATAGCGTAGTTGGTTGATTATTGTTTGTAGATCAGCGGTATTTACACCGTCTTTTTTTAGCTCTTTGACGGTACTGATAAAAGAACCAACCCATAACTCATTCGGGTTATTACGGAACATCTCGCGGCGTTCACGGTGTTTAAAATCTTCTTCAACAACATTGGATAACACGTAAAATAGGTTAAACGCACGAATAACACTGCCCAATATATCGGTATCAAGTTTGTCAATAAATGTCATTAACGCTAAACGCCTAGCATCATCATTATCAACGGAAAGTTGGATGTAACCTTGGCGCAAATGTTCAGCCGCATTGAAAACAACCTCTCCAGACTGCTCCTTAATCACTTCTCCAAGAAGACCACCAACTAATCTGACTTGATTTTCCAGTTTATCAACATTTGTAATATCGAAAATACTTGCACTCATAGCGTACCTATTCGGGGTTATTTTATTAATGTGTGCGCATCATAGAGTAGTCCCCCCTAGAAGTAAAAATAGATTATTTTTACCCCAAGTAAAATTTATGATCCTAACGAATTGATAACGATAGATTGGCTATTTTAAAAATAGCTTTGAAGCTTGTTTTGCTGCCATTAACAGCCAGCGTTTAGATCCGCTACATAAAGCATTATTGTTCCTATTTTATAGCGTATAAAGTGATTGTTGGGACATTGCACTCAACGTCCCAACGCGCTGTATTAATGACCTGAATAGGTGTGATTATGCTGACGTACTCCTGCGTTATGGGTATGCTTCATCGAACGGGTAAATTGATTGGCAGGATGAGTATGGGTATTAGAGCCGCTTCTACTACGAGGCGCACAAGTATTGTGTCTATGTCGTTTATTACCCTTGAAATGCGCATGAGTCATTGCTCTCGTATTTTGACTTTTAGGATGAAGATGCTTAACCGCCTGGCGCTTCTTATTGCCCGCTTTACAACTATAACGGTGGGTATGATGTTTCTGACCACTTTTATGTGAATGGGAGATTGATTTGGAGCATTTATTCGCAGGGTGACGGTGAGAGTTTCCTCCTTGTTTCCCCCCAGATTTACAACTGTAGCGATGGGTGTGGTGATTTGCGCCATTAGCGTGTTCATGGGCAATAGACTTAGTGCATCGATTAGCAGGATGACTGTGTAAATTGATATTGTTGGTTGTACCTGGCGCACAACGGTAAGGATGTGAGTGTATCTTTGAGTTGATAATATGGGTATGAGTGACAGCGACACTACAACCATGTGCGGGGTGTCTATGGGTATTCTCATTGACCTTTATGTCATTTCCAACGGGGCTACAACCACTCGCGACAAATCCTGCAAGTATTATGCTTGCTATTGATCGGTGTGTTTTTGTCATATCATCATCCTCTGATTGGTTAAAAAATCCATTTTTTGATGATCAATTAAAAGCAGGCTTTAAATATTCCATCTTTAGTTAATCATCTATTTTCTATCATTTACCCACCATACCAAAGAATAAAAACATTCACAAAACTGTTGATAGTTAATCACTATCTTTATGATTTTCTGTTTATTCTTTAAACGAAAAGGCGGGCTTTTCTTGATAAATAATTTGCTTAATTTATTTAATTTAACTAAATTTGTTTTTGAATTTAATTAATTATAGGAAGAAGTAATGCAAATTGGCACGCCGTTATCAGATTCAGCCCTTCGTGTAATGTTATTAGGCAGTGGAGAGCTTGGTAAAGAAGTGATTATTTCACTGCAACGCTTGGGCGTTGAAGTCATTGCGGTAGACCGTTACGAAAATGCACCAGGCCATCAAGTAGCGCATCGTTTTCATGCCATTGATATGACTGATGCCGTCGCACTACGTGAAGTCATCAAAATTGAAGCCCCGCATATTATTATTCCAGAAATAGAAGCGATTGCCACAGATGAATTAGCGAAAATTGAGGCTGAGAAAATAGCAGAAATTATCCCGACGGCTAGAGCCATTCAACTCACCATGAACCGTGAAGGTATTCGTACACTAGCCGCGGAGGAGCTTGGATTAGCAACCTCAAAATACGGTTTTGCTAGCTCATTAGCTGAACTGATTGAAATATCCAAAACAACAGGCTTTCCCTGTATTGTAAAACCGGTGATGTCATCCTCAGGAAAAGGGCAATCAACCGCGCATAATGAAGAGGAATTAACACTCTGCTGGGATAATGCAATTAGTGGCGGACGCGTCAATCATGGACGCGTCATCCTAGAAGAAATGATTCAATTTGATTATGAAATCACCTTACTTACTGTGCGCTCTACTAACGCTGATGGTGAGATTGAAACCTCTTTCTGTGAGCCAATCGGTCATCGTCAGGAAAAGGGTGATTATGTAGAAAGCTGGCAGCCACAGATAATGAGTAAACCTGCATTAAAAGCATCACAGGATATAGCAAAAAAAGTAACGGATAGCCTAGGGGGACGCGGTTTATTTGGCGTGGAGTTATTTATTAAAGGGGATAAGGCCTATTTTTCTGAAGTCAGCCCACGTCCACATGATACAGGCATGGCAACGATGGCAACCCAGTTTCAAAATGAATTTGATCTACACGCCCGCGCCATTTTAGGCTTACCAGTTAATACCGCATTGCACTCAGTGGGTGCAAGTGCGGTGATTTATGGTGGTATGGATGCCGAGGGGATTTCATTTTCAGGACTAGAAAAAGCCTTATCAGACCCTGATACTGACCTGCGTTTATTTGGTAAACCCGTAGCTTATACGCATCGTCGTATGGGGGTTGCGTTAGCAAGAGCTAATGATACCGACAGTGCGCGTAAGAAAGCCAAGCAAGCGGCTGATAAAATTAGTACGCAGGTATTGGTTTAAAAATGGTTGGCATTGTTCATCTCATCCTTGATACTCAACCGCATGAAGCGGAGTACGGAAACACCCATAAACCTTCCGTTTTACATTAGTCATTCGCAAGCTCTGTTCAGCGTGGTTGTTAGTGAAAGACACATGGGTATTGTTTGTCTTTCTTTCAAGGAAGGTGAAAAATAGTTAGGGGAGAGCAGTTACGCCTTTTTATTTTTAGGAAGTAGGTCAAATTTATGCACTTATGACTTGAATTCAGCCATTAAACAGAATCAACAAAGTGAAATATTGAGGAGAGATCATTTTTTGCTTGAATAAAATGGCTGTATCCTGCGACAGATCTGATCTGTCTAATAGTGACTGACTCGCAATGAGATGGCAGGAGCTTGGGCGATAGAAACAGGCTTTGAGAAGAAAAAACCCTGCACAGCATCAGCCCCCATTGATTTGACTAGCGATAATTGTTTTGATGTCTCAACGCCCTCGACAACCACCAACAGACCTAAACGCTTGATGAGAGTAATCGCACAATCTAATGCTGCCCTATCCCCAGAATCCGCAGTTAACAGTAAACTACGATCTATTTTAACAGTATCAACTGGTAAGATTGATAGGCGAGAAAGTGAAGAGTAGCCCGTTCCAAAATCATCCATCGCAATGCTAAAACCTTTATCTTTTAATGTCTTAACCGCAGGAATTAAATGCTCATAAGAAAGGTCATCTTCTTCAGTCACTTCGATACAGAATTTTTCTGGAGGTAAGTTTTCTTGTTCAAAACAATGGATGAACTCTTCCAATAATTTTTTGTTATCAAGCATATAAGGGGGCAGGTTTACATTGATAATCACATCGGGTAAATCGGCATAGTGCTGGCTGATCATATAAACACAAACATGGGTTAGCTCGGTTAATAAACCATAGGATTTTGCTTGTTCTAAAAACTGACTTGGTTGGAGTAGCCCATATTCATCAGAATTTACTCGTATCAACATTTCCATAGCTTTTAGTGAGCCATCCCCCAGATTATAAATAGGCTGAAAATGGATAGGTAAGTGTTTACAGTCAATTGCTTTTTGTAAAATCCCACGGAGATCCTTAGATTGTTGGTCTTGTATTTTATCATCACGATATAAATAAAAACTTAATCCGCGGTCTCTAGCAATTTTTATGGCAAGCTCCGCTTGACTAGCATGCTGTTCAGGATTAATTATCCCTTTACTGTAACTTGCACCATAACTCAGTGATACGGGGATGCGTTTGCCAGAAAGTGTATCCCAACGCCCTAATATTGTTTGTAGAACATTGATTTCATCTTGAATATTTTCTTTCGGCATACGGTATACCAAAAAAAATAGATCAACGTTTGCCCTAATAACACTGATCACATCGGGAATTTGTTGTAGACGATGCGCTAAACTTTTTAATACCTCGTCACCAAACTGTATACCATAGCGGTTATTAATCGCCTTAAAATCATCAATATTAAGGCTAATAACGGTTAAATTTTTGGATTGCTCTAATGAAAATTGATCAAGATAACCAAGGTAGTTACTTAATCCTGTCAAAGAATCTGTATGTAGAATTGATTCTAACTGCTTTTTTTGTTGCTCACTGCTTTTAGAAAGCATAATTAAACGCCACATAACCGCACTGTTTAAGATAAAGCTTAACACGCCAATAAATAATAAATTTAGGGGCGGCATGTCTAAGAACCAACGTGTAATAACCCCAACGGGTATTACTAAAATGGTAAAAATTGAAGCAAAACGTGTGAGAAGTGAGCTAAAACGAAAAGAGTAATGCGAAACATGTTCTGATGATACCGAGGTGTGCTCGATAAAAACATAAACAATGGAAAGTGAACCTGCTAATCTAAAAATAACCTCTGAAAATATAGCGGCTTTATCGTTATCAAACCATTGAAAACTAACAATAGCTTCACTAATAAAGTGTAACAGGGTGAGGCTAACCAGCCAAAGCAGTACATTATTTCTAAGTGCGGATCGTTTGCTTGACAGCGCATAAACACTCCCATTAATTAATAAAACAAGACCAAGAAATACTTGTGATAGCAGTAGCTGCTGAATGAGGGTGATTTCAAAAAGAAAACTATGTAAGAGCGTTGGCAAAAATATAAAAGGTATACTGCCTAAAGCGGCTAACAATAGAGCAAGATCGGAGGTTAAACCTTTTAGGTGATAACGTTTTTCAAATAAAAAGACTTGAATAAAAGCAAAGGTACCGATTAAAACAAAGCTTAGTTCCTTAACCCAAAAAACAACCGTGCTATCAACCGAAGTGCCTATCTTTAAAAAGAGCGCTATCGCAATTAAAATTTCGCCTGCCACTAAAATAGGCCAAGGATAAAGCGCATTTAGATGGTGCTTCCAAATCCCCGCGATAACGCCTACAAGGATAAAGCTGTAGATAGCGGCCAGCGCAATGTGAGAGATAATACCATCAGCAATAAAGAGATGTACAAATGTTGATAAAATATGCAATATGACAAAAATTTGCCAAAATTTAGGCAAACCTGCTTGGCTTAGTTTTTGTGATAGTGACACTATTTTCATTGTTCACGATTAAGATTTCATTGTTAGAAAATTTCTTGATCAGTATAGGAAATCTATAGATGCCCAAGATTTAGGAATCTACTATAATAGAATAGGGAAATTTTTGGGTGTTTTTTAGATAAAATGTAATGCCCGTCTTTACTTGCTTTTGCACCGAGTACATCAGATCAATCAGTTTAACGTGTCTGTATCAGCGTAAAGTAGCGCATTCAGAACAAGGCATTGTTACGTAGGGATACAAAGCACCTATTGATGCATCACAATCTCAAGAGCGCAATCAATGGCGGCTATCAAGCTTCCAATTTCCGCCTTTCCTGTTCCTGCTAAGTCCAATGCGGTTCCATGATCAACAGAGGTGCGGATGATCGGTAAGCCCAAGGTAATATTCACGGCATGGCCAAAACCTGCATATTTAAGTACGGGTAACCCTTGATCATGAAACATGGCTAAAACTGCATCGGCATTTTTTAAATGTCTTGGGGTAAATAAGGTGTCAGCAGGGAGCGGCCCTGTAATATTTAGTCCATTGGCCTTAAGCTTCTTTAGCGTGGGTTCAATTGTGTCAATTTCTTCCATCCCCATATGACCACCTTCACCTGCATGAGGGTTTAAACCGCACACCAGAATATGTGGATTTTGAATGCCAAACTTACTGCGTAAATCATGATCTATGATGGTTAGCACGGCGGTTAATGACGCTTCGGTAATCGCGTTACTGATTTCTGATACGGGTAAGTGGGTGGTTGCTAATGCAACGCGCAGTTTATCTGCCACTAACATCATGACAGGTAGTTTTGCCTTTGTTTTTTCTGCAAAAAATTCGGTATGCCCTGTGAAGTTAATGCCTGCATCATTGATGATGCCTTTATGTAATGGCGCGGTGACAACTGCGGCGAATTCGTTATCTAGACAACCTTGAGCAGCACGCGCTAATGTTGTTAAAACATAGCGGCTATTAGCACTATTTAATTTGCCAGCAATGACTTTTTCAGGGCAGGTGATAGGGAGTATGGTTAGCGCATTGATGGGATTAATCGCCGCTGGTTGATCAGGGTTATATTCACGTAGTGTGAGTGGAATATTGAGTAATTCAGCGCGTTGCAGCATAACATCAGGGTCAGCGATAACGACTAACTCGGCTAATTGTTTTTGCTGAGCTAATTGAATCAGCAAGTCAGGCCCAATCCCCGCTGGGTCGCCTGTGGTGAGAGCGAGTTGTGTGATTTTCATAAACATATAATCCTTTATGTTGTTCCATAAACTCCAATTATACGTTCAATTTTACTGCTGATAATTGAAGAGGCCAGCTTGTGGGGTGCAAATAAGGCAATGGCGCTATTATCATTGCTAATATGAATAATGACGCTATCATCAGTGGGTGATTTAAGCACTATTTTACTCGGCTTTCCTAGTTTTAAATCCTTTTCGAGTAGAGAACTAATCCCTGCTAAAAAACCTGCCACTTCATTCAGTTGAGAATCTTTCAGGGTGGTCTTTAGCGTAGCTCCCATATCATCGAGCATCGATACGCCTGAAATACCTTTTATTGTTTGAAGTTGACTAAATATCTGTTTATCCATATCTGTTCTTCGCTATGAGTAGTGTTCTAAAGCCTGATTCGCCAGACTAACTACCCATAGTTTTTATTTATAGTAAAACAAATATGGATGGTGCTTATTTGATGATAAATCTATTTCTCTAAAACTTTTAGCAAGTCCACTAATAGCTTAGACACTTCGCCTGTCATTAAAGCAAATTCAATATCGAGATGCTCTTCATGTGATTGTGGATCTTCTTCATCTAATTTTTCTGATAGAACATCAAGGAATTTAAGTTTCTTGATTTGGAAATCTTCGGTTAGAACAAAGCTTATTTTTTCATCCCATTCTAGGCCAAGCTTAGTTGCCATTTTTCCTGAGTCTAAATTGCTTTCAATTTCATCAGAGATAAGGTCATGTTTTCTAAAACTAGCAATGCTTTTATCTTCATCCTGACTTTTGAGTTCACACTCATTGCCAAGTACAAAAGGTGCGGGTGCTTTTTCATTTTTTAGCCAGCTTGTCATTGTCGTGATGGCGGGTACTTCCGTTTCTGGTAAGGCGCTAGGCAAGCTACCAATGGATTCACGTAGTAACTCTGTTAATTCCTCAGCGCGCGGCGCAGAACCAATATTAACGACTATCCAACCACCCCGAGGATCTATCCATGCGTCAATTTTTTGGGTGCGTGCAAAAGCACGCGGCAGCAGCTCAAATTCAATTTCTTCGCGTAAATCCTTCTTTTCACTATTACTCACCTTACGATTTTCTTTACGTTGAATATCATCAACACGTTCTTCTAGTTCTTCACGTATTACCGAAGCAGGGAGGATCTTTTCTTGGCGAGCCATTGTGATAAGAATATAGCCATTAGCCGCATGGGTGAGGGATTCGCTGTTTTTGCCTAAGGGTGACATCCAGCCTGTGCTTTCACGTTGTCCAGCCGAACAGGGCGCAAATATTTTTTTGCCAAGTGCTTCATGTAGAGCTTCGGCAGAATGAGAAAACTCGCTATTTAGCTTGAAAAGATATAGATTTTTAAACCACATTATTGATGTAATCCTTAGTATGAGAGGGCGTGGATTATGCAATAAAATATCTTTAAAGTGTGAATAAAAAACAGGTTCTTTAAGGAAAAATGATGAGAGGATGATGGAGTAATTAAGACGGGTTAAACGGATGGGTTTTATCAAACCATTTTTAGTCATGGCGGTATTAAGTGCAATAAAAAAGCTGGAATTTGAGGGGGTGGATATGCTGCATAGAGGAGTCCCGATTTTGCAAGTGGTTGCAAGGACTCCAGACATGAATTTTTGGGATAACAAGCCCGATCAGCCTATTTGTTTTGCTTATACGCCTTCGTTGGAACGACGGGAAGAGGGCGTTGAGCAGATTTATAAGTTACTATGCTGATCGAGGATGATGGATAAAAGTGAAATTTTAGTTTTGTTAATCACTCACCAATCCGCACAACGGTCAACACGGTTGCGCCAACAGAAACAACACGGACTTTATCACCTTTTGCGGCCTCTTCCCCCGCCGCTTTCCAGCTAGAATCACCCACTTTAATTCGTCCTGAGCCATTGCTAATGGCTTGTTCAACGACATAAACCTTGCCAATAAACTCTTCATTTGACTGGTTTAAAAAAGGTTGATCCGTTTCAATTGGATTATGTTGAAACCATGTGCGTCCAAGCCATACAGCAACGACACTAAAAATAGAGAAAATAACCACTTGAATTGCCCCGTGCATTTCAGGTGCGATTAGCGTAATGAGTCCTGTAACGGCGGCGGCAATGCCTAGCCAGAGGAAAAAGGCGGCCGGAGAAAATATCTCTAAAATGATCAATAAAATCGCAAAACTCCACCAATGCCAGTGACTTAGTTGATCACCTAATTGTGTCAGAATTTCGCTCATTTTTTATCCTTGTCATCACCCAGCGCTCCTTTAGCAATTTCTGCAATACCCGCGATAGAGCCAATTAAGCTACTGGCTTCAAGCGGCATCATAATGACCTTTTGGTTGGGTGCTTTGGCAATTTCAGTTAATGCTTCGGTATATTTTTGAGCGACAAAATAGTTGATGGCCTGTACATCACCTTGTGCAATGGCTTTTGATACCATTGCCGTTGCTTTTGCCTCTGCCTCGGCTAAACGCTCACGTGCTTCTGCCTCACGAAAAGCGGCTTCTTTTTCACCTTCAGCCGCCAGAATTTGTGATTCTTTCACGCCTTCTGCCTTAAGAATAGCAGCGGCACGAAAGCCTTCGGCTTCAAGAATATTGGCACGTTTTTCACGTTCTGCCTTCATCTGGCGCGCCATAGACTCCACTAAATCATGGGGAGGATTAATATCTTTAATTTCAATACGGGTTACTTTTACGCCCCAAGGATCAGTTGCATCATCAACCACGGCTAACAGTTTTGAATTAATGGCATCACGTTTAGACAGTAATTCATCCAAATCCATTGACCCCATCACGCTACGAATATTGGTCATGGTGAGATTCATAATGGCACGGTATAAATCATTAACACGGTAAGAAGCTTTAGCGGCATCCATTATTTGATAAAAAACTACGCCATCGGCGGTAATCATGGCATTGTCTTTAGTGATAACCTCTTGGGCAGGTACATCAAGCACTTGCTCCATCATATTAATTTTAGAGCCGATTGTATCAATAAAGGGAATAATAACGTGAAAACCAGGTTTCAGTGTTTTGGTATATTTACCAAGGCGCTCAACGGTATATTCCATCCCTTGTGACACTTTCTTAGCGCCCATCATAACGATGATAATGGCGAAGGCTAGAATGATTATGGGTAAAAACTCCATTGTATTTCTCCTTTTAGAAATAAGTTGTTATGGTTTTTAAATGGGTAACATAAAAAAGGCCACAGGGTCACCCTGTAGCCTTTTGTCTTAATAATACAGCTAACCGATGAACTACGGGTTAATCATCCCCGAATGCCATCATAAATTGTAGTACATACCAGAATAATAACCCGACACTAGCAAATAATGACA
>JAGLDQ010000030.1 GCA_023145535.1 Cocleimonas sp.
TTGATTTAATTGGTAGGCTCGAGTGAATTCGAATCACCGACCCCCACCATGTCAAGGTGGTGCTCTAACCAACTGAGCTACGAGCCTATAATATATTACGATATTTGGATGTTGTAACAGAAAGTACAACGTTGTTAGAAATGGCTCCCCGAGCTGGGCTCGAACCAGCGACAAACGGATTAACAGTCCGTTGCTCTACCAACTGAGCTATCGGGGATCTGTCTAACGAGGCGTGCATTCTACTGATGGCATGTAGGTTGGTCAACCCGTTTTTTCCACTTTTTTTCATTTATTTTTAAGGGTGTTTAAAGTTACCGAATTATCAACCTTACGCAGGAGTTTTACTTTTGATGGTATGACCCCAAGAAGGCATAGCAGAGCGTTGTTCTCTGTATTAAATACATTTTTACGCAACGATTGAGGTAAAGTTAAGGAGCAGTAAAAGAGTAGTAAGATGGATGGGTTGTTTTATTGAATTTTTTAAGCATTTAGAATGCATTCATTTAGGGTTAATCTTTACCTGCTTAATATTTAAAAAATTTATGAGCCTTATTTGTTAATTTATCCGCTTGTTTAAATAAGAGTCAGGAAATTTCTTCTGCTTTAAATAAAACAAAAAGGGTAAAGAGAGATGAAAAACAAAGATAAATGTCAGTCGCCATTATGTGATGTAAACGAAGTGTTGAACAAATGCTGTTCAAATAATTATAAAGCGCTTGAGCCTTGTGAGTCAGATGACCCTTGTGCTGTTCAGTCGAATGATTGTTCTTGTCATACGGGAACACCGCCTAACAAAGCGATAGTTGATTTAGTTGTATTGATTGATACCAGTGGCTCTATGCAATCACAAGCGAGTGCAATTTCTGTTGCGGCTGAAAATGCAATTCAAGTAGCTCAGAAGAATTGTCCTACTGCTGATTTGCAAGTGAAGTGGTTGGGCGTTGGTGGTCATGTAGCTGGAACGAAATTTACCCAATCGTACAGGGATTATATTATTAATAATGTAAAGTCTAGTGCGGTATTTTCTAGTGATGCTAATGACCTAGCGCCTCATGGAAGTATGGAGGAGGGGGCTAATGCTTGTGTTGATCTTGTACACTATTTTGATTGGAGAAAAGATGCGTGTAAGGCAATATTTTATATAAGTGATGAGGCGTTGGATCAGGGAAATCCGCAAGATGCTGATGATGATGCCGCAACCCAAGCAGCAATTACAGCTTGTAAAGCCAATAATGTTTCTGTATTTACTCATTTAGTCTCTGAGATTGGTGCAAATAATAACCCAGACACAATCCAAAACTATAAGGATCTAGCAACACAAACAGGCGGTAATGCAATCATTGGTGGTGCTGGTTCAGAGAAACAATATCTCAACTTACTCGAAGAGGTTATTTGTTCAGCTTGTGGGGATTGTTGTAAAACAGTCGGCCCTTGTATTTCTATCACATGGGGAGACTCCGCGTGCGATAATTTAGAAACCGATGACTTGGAAAAAATGTGTATTACGGTTTGCAATTGCTACTCTAATATTACCTTTAAGAATCTAACAATTTGTTCAATCAAGATTCTGGATGCTCATGGTAATGCGGTTGAAAGATTGCCTGATGGTAGTTTGTCGGTTGATGCGATTCCTTTCGGTCCATTTTGCTTTGGAGATATTCCACCGTGTGAGAAGGGTAAAGCCTCTTGTGTGAGTCGAGAGTTTGCGATTAGTACACGCGGTGCAAAAGCAGGCGGTTATCAGCTCATACTGGAAAGTGTTTGTTATGATATTGTAGAGTGTATTTGCGCTGATGCTTGTTTTAACTTTGAGTTATGTAAGAGTTAATCTTTGTTTCTCGAAAGCCTGCCAGAAAGGTTGTTATCTTTTTGGTGGGCTTTTGCATTTTGGGGTATCTATTTTAAAGATTCTATTCATCTGCTTTTAAAGACTTTATTCCCTTGTGTGGTAAAAATATGCCACAGCCTAATTGCCTTTCTTCACCCATTCCAAACTGTTGAATTTTAATGGATGCATCGGTATTTAGATCCGCAATCATTAAATGACGGGTATAGACTTCCCCTTCAGGGGTGTTAATTTTATTCCCCTTTCCACTCATCATTTTTTTAATGGTGTCGCCTGTAATACGTTTAAATTCATCGGCATAACGGCGCAAGAAATCATCTTCTGTTTCATTTTTGTCCGTCACTAAATGGCGCGAAAAAATAATACTGGTATTAACTAACTCTTTTTGTTTCGGTTTGCCTAGTTTTAAGGGGTGATTGGCAATAGTGAGTGTTTTGTTGGTCAGTGTTTTGGCATCATCAATTTGTTGGCTGGGTATACGTAAATAAAGTCGAGTGCGACGTGAAGGGTAAAGCACCTGATTTTCACTATCTTCAGGACGCATCCAGCCATTATTGCTATCCGCAACGAAGAGTTGATGAATGCCAGCTAGTTTATTTTCTTTTAACCAAGGTAATGCGTGATGCAACTGCTCGCGCAATTCCCACGCGTGATCAAGAGGGAGTTGTTTGCAGATGATATTAAAACTGATGTCAATAATTTCATCAGGAATATTATAAGGAAGTGTTTTGTCTTCATCTTCTTGCCAAAACATAGCGGTAGTGTCCTATTTAGCGGGCTGATTCAAAGGCGAGATTAAGTTGTTCATGCCAGTCATCGGGGCGGTCACCATAGTTAGGGGGTTCAATATCGACTTGAAAAAACAGTTCACCTGTTTCTACCGCAAAGGTTTGAATGGCTTCTTTTAGTTCATCAAAGCTGGAAATATCATCGCCACTTTGTAGGAGAATTGCGCTTAGTGATAGCATGGTTTAGTCTTCATTTGTCAGTTAAAATTTTTGAGTGTTCGTTGTTTCTGTTGGGTCTTGCAAGGTTGTTGATAATCTAATAACCCTTCCATTGCTCTTTGTTGATAGGCAATGCCTATTTTCATCTTCTGCGGGAAAGTTAAAGCCCATCAAAGTCTATATACAGGGTTTTATAATAGATTGCAGATTTATTTTTTGTTGAGTTGTGAGTCTAAGTCTAGTGTTAGATTTTCAATACGCTATCAAAATATCGTCCACGGTATAAAAGCCGCTTCTTCTGTAAGTGATCACTATCCTCAAACCCCGTCCTGCAATGCAATACATTATTACAAATAAGTCCTTCATGTGCCTGTAATGTATGACGCAGTATATAGGGTGAGCCATTTTTCCATAATTGTTGGAGAAACTCGACGGCTTCTAAAGTAGCGCTGTCTTGTTGCCACTCAATATTGCGTGTGCGTGCTGAGTAGCGCATGTGTAGAGCGCCCGTCGAATGTAATGAAAAAATGGGGCCCGTGTGTGCGGGACGGATCTCTTTGCCATTAAGGATGTTGGCTGGGATTGTCATGGCATCGGTTTGCATAAAAGCGCGTATATAATCAGGATTTTCATCCCGCAAGAGAATATAGGCAATGTCAGGGTCAAGTAATAAGCTTTCGCCTCCCGATTTAGCGGGTTGTTCGCAATGCAAGATGAAGCCGTTTATTTGCTGTTTAGGAGGATTGTAATAGCCATCCGTATGCCAGCTCAAACGCTTGTCAGAGTAGGGGATGTATTGATGCTGATTGTCGTGTTTGCAAACAGTAATTGAGGTGAGCTTATCGTCATCAGAACAGAGGTTTTGATCTAGCGTATGAAGCCCAAAAAAACGCGCAAACTGGGGTACGTTACGTTTATTTTTTGTGGCTTCTTTGGCGGGATTATTAAAGCGATAAAGTCCCATGTTGTATTGGTTGATTAGACCCTTTAAGGCTTTTATTTCACTTGTAGTCGGTGCGGTTGTTTTATCAATACCAACAACCAGCTTATTAATATCATTAGTAAAATTTATTAGCTTGTGGTCGCGCCATGTTTGATAAGCAGTATTATTAGAAAGTGCATAGGGTGTGTTGCTAATATCCATAATGATACTCGTGTTTATTGCGAAATTCATATATAAGGATATGCTACTATACCTCATTTGCAGGCGCGAGGTTTTTTGAATTAACGCACCTACCTCTTAGTAGGTAGCGGTAAGTGTTGTTAACATCTCATGGGTGGGGTTTATTCTATTCGTATATCAGCATAAACTCTGCGACATCTCGCGATAATGCGATTTTTAAATATTTGATGGATTGAGTGTTCATTTTACTGAATGAGATAACTTAATCACTCAAGCCATAAAGTATCAATTTTAGGAGGCATGATGGCTGACATGAAGAAGTACCCAACGCCGATGTTGGACGTTCTAGAAGAAGGTGAATGGCCAAGTTTTATTACTGGCTTTAAAGACTTAAGAGATAACCACCCAGATGAGCGTATTCGTGGTGTTATTAACGGCCTAATGGGTCAGTTAGAGCATTCTTACGAAACTAAGATGGGTTATTGGAAAGGCGGAACTATTTCTGTTTTCGGATATGGCGGCGGAATTATTCCTCGTTTCTCTGAAGT
>JAGLDQ010000300.1 GCA_023145535.1 Cocleimonas sp.
AAACAGAGGTTTTAGAGGATAAAGCGGATGATCAGGCGGATAAAGCAACGTCTGATTCTGATAGCTTGGATACGAGCGAAGATAATACTGATTCAAAAGAGAGTGCAATACTGTCTGATGAGGAAAATAGGGAGTCAAAAACCAGTTCTGAAGCGGTTCAACTATCTTCTGATACGATCTCCGAGAAACTTGAAGCAACAGTAGGGGATACGGTTGCGGATATTGAAGAGGTTGCAACGGATACCGAAGATAAAATAACGGAGAAATTAGACGTTGAAGCGGTGGATGTCAGTAAGTTAGTTGATGATAAGGATGATTCATCTTTATTGGATGTGGCTAAAGCGGCGGTTGTGGCGGCAGGTGCTGGTGTAGCGGCTAAGATTGGAGCAGATCTTTCAGATAAAAAAGAAACAAAGGTTCAAGATGAGAAAGCAGATGCTCAGAAGCATAAAGAAACGATTGATCATGAGGTTGATGATATAGGGATAACTAGATCACGACGTACTGTACGTCGATTTAGAAAGTAATGTAAATCTCGCTCTTTCTCTATAAGTAAGCTTATAATCCAGAGTAATTTCTTACTCTGGATTTATCGTGTATAAAACAACTTATCAATTATTTCGCCCCCTTCTGTTCTTATTCTCAGCTGAAAAATCTCACGATTTAACCCTAAAGTCGCTAAAGTTGACCTCTAAATTAGGGCTATTAAAACTATTCAGCAAAAAAATAAACACAACACCGATTACTGTCATGGGAATTGAGTTTCCTAATCAAGTAGGTTTAGCCGCTGGTTTGGATAAAAATGGCGATTATCTCAGTGCATTATCACAGCTTGGTTTTGGTTTTATTGAAATAGGCACGATCACACCACGTTCACAGTTAGGAAATCCCATCCCACGTTTATTTCGTCTACCTAAAGCCAATGCAATTATTAATCGTATGGGTTTTAATAATCGGGGTATAAAACACCTTTTACAACAGGTGGAGAGAGTACGTCAGAGTGGTCATCAAGGTATTATTGGGATTAATATCGGCAAAAATTTTGATACGGCGGTAGAAAATGCGGCAGATGATTATTTGATTTGTCTACGTGAAGCGTATGCGCTTGCGGATTATATCACGATCAATATTTCTTCTCCCAATACACCAGGATTGCGTAACTTACAATATGGTGATGAATTAAATGCACTTTTGTCTTCTTTAAAAAAAGAGCAGTTAAAGCTTTCTAAGCAAACAGACCGCTATGTTCCGCTGGCGGTAAAAGTAGCCCCTGATCTAAGCAGTCAAGAGGTGCAATTTATTGCAGAGGCATTACTTGATAATAACATTGATTGTTTAATTGCAACGAATACAACACTTTCTCGTGATGCCGTAAAAGGAATGCAATATGGGGATGAAGCAGGTGGGTTAAGTGGTGTGCCGGTGCGTGACTTATCAACAGAAATCATTCGCCAGTTTGCACAACGATTGGGAGATGAAGTACCTATTATTGGGGTGGGTGGCATCGCTTGTGGTGGTGATGCCGTTGATAAAATAAAAGCGGGAGCTAAATTGGTACAAGTTTTTTCTGCACTTATTTATCAAGGGCCTGCTTTGATAACAGAGTGTGTACAAGCCTTAGAGGATTATCAGCATGAACACTGATCGTCCTTCAATAATGGGTATTTTAAATGTAACCCCAGATAGTTTTTCTGATGGGGGTGAATTTAATTCACCTGAATTGGCATTACAGCATGCGTTACAGATGATAGAGGAGGGCGCTGATCTGATTGATATAGGCGGTGAGTCCACTCGCCCTGGTGCTGAGGTTGTTAGCGAGCAAGCACAACTAGACCGTGTTATTCCTGTTATTGAATTACTAAAAGAAAATATTCCTGAAAAAATATTAATGAGTATTGATACAACGAATTCAGCCGTTGCAGAAGCTGCGCTGAAAGCCGGTGTTCATTGGATTAATGATGTCTCAGCAGCGGAGGATTCACCTCAAATGTTAGCGCTAGCCGCAGCGCAACAATGCCCTATTGTACTAATGCACCGCCAAGGAATATCGGTCACTATGCAGGATAAACCGCAATATAGTGATGTCTCTCAAGAAGTTGTGAGTTATTTGCGACAACGAGCATACGTAGCATTAGATAGGGGAGTGAGCGCAAGCAATATTATCCTAGATCCAGGGATTGGTTTTGGTAAAACATTTGAACACAATTTAACGCTAATGGCCGACTTAATGTCATTAGTAGAGTTGGGATATAAGGTTTTATTAGGCACAAGCCGTAAGCGTTTTTTGAATGAAATTTGTCATCCATCGAGTGCATCTAAGCTAGCCGCCGCTACCTGCGCGACGACAACGATGGGGGTCTTGGCAGGAGTCGCTATTTTTAGAGTACATGATGTGCTAGAAAACCGTCAAGCAGCGGATGTAACATGGAAAATTAAAAAATCTACTCAACGTTGTGGCTAATTTGTATTGCTTTCACGCTGAGCGTGACAACAGTGATGCTTCATTTTTACGAAAGATATTGATTCTAGGTTTTCAAATCCTCAATATAAAGCTGATACAACTTAGGTTCCATAATCGTATTCACAGGTGAGTCTATTTTCTGCGTGTCCTTACCAAAAATAGTAGCGGCTTGCATTGTGGTATTGGTAAGAAATTGAGTTTCTACATCGAAATTAAATTGTTGAGGAAATTCGCTATTTCTGCGGGCAAGGTGAAACCCCCAGACACCAAAGGATGGAATAGTGACATGATAACTTAGCGTATCCGTAAATACCGCATTGAGTGTGGCTTCAATACTCCAGTAGGTTTTATGCGTGAAAAAAGGTGAGGAGCTTTGTGAGACTAAATAACCATTAGGACGCATGCGCTTAATAATCATGGTGTAAAACTCTTTAGAATAGAGCTTGTTAATAGCTTCATTATGCGGGTCAGGCATATCAATAATCACACGATCATAAAGAATGCCTGCCTGATTGATAAAGGTGAACGCATCCTGATTGTAAATATGTACTTTTTCATTATTCAAACTATGCTGATTAAGTTCAGCGAGCTGGAAAAGATGTTTACCTAAACGTGTCATTTCAGGGTCAATATCCACTAGATCAATGCGCTTAACGTCCTTATGTTTTAACACTTCCCTAATGGCTAAACCATCGCCACCACCGAGTATGAGTATATTTTCTTTTTTTCCTGCGATAGAAAGTAGCGGATGAACTAAGGATTCATGATAGCGGTATTCATCGCGTGAGGAGAATTGAATATGTCCATCAATATAAAGGCGCTGATCGGTGTTTGTTTCAGATTTTGTAACCACTATTTTTTGATAGGCCGTTTGTTTTTGAAAAATCACTTGATCAAAATATAAATGTTTTTCTGCATAGCTTGTTAATACGGTGCCGTAAATGGTAAAGCCAATTAATAACGCTAGAATACTAAGGCTAATAATTGTGAGTAATTTAGCGCGCTTAAGATAGCGGCGGAAAAAGTAAATATTGGTGAGTGCCGTAAGAATATTGATTAAAGCAATGGCAAAGGATGAGCGCACTAAGCCTAACTGCGGTAGTAAAAATAAGGGAAAGGCGACCGAGCCGATTAATGCACCAATATAATCAAGCGACATGACATTAGCGATTGAGTCACGAGTACTGTGTTTTTGTGACAAAATAGCGGTTAAGATGGGTATTTCCATACCAACCAAGGTACCAATCATTAAGATGAGGCTATACATGGTCACATCATAAAGCGCCCTGACCATCGGAAACGCCATAAACAACAATAAGCTACAAACGCCACCAACCAGTGAAATAGCAATTTCTATGCTGATAAAGTTTTGTATATGATCATCACTAAGGAGCTTAGATAAATAAGATCCTACCCCCATTGCAAACATAAAAAAGCCAATGGTGAGTGAGAATTGATAGACGCTATTACCCAGTAGATAGCTGGAAACAGTACTGATAATTAACTCATAGGCAATACCGCAGAGGGCGACAATGAGAATAGAGATTAACAGAATGCCTGTTTGCTTATGACTGAGTTTGCTGTAGTTCTTAGTATTGATAACATTGCTCTTTGATAAAGATTAAAACCACGGAGCACACAGAATACAC
>JAGLDQ010000301.1 GCA_023145535.1 Cocleimonas sp.
GTGATCGCCTTTGCAAGTTTGTAGCCTATATTAGGATAAATACAGGCTGCAATTCGTTATTTCCCAGAAGAAAAACTTCCAGAACCTGAGCGAGATTTTGCGCTTGAAGAAGTGCTAGAAGAACGACTAGCATTAGCACTAGAAGAGCTAGAACGTGACGAAGCAGGTGCATTCGCTGATCTTCTTGGCGGAGTATTCGCGCCTGGACGTGTGTTTGTTGCACTCTGACGGTTCATTAAACTACCCATTAACATGCCCATCATCATACCGCCTGCCATGCCCATCATCATGCCGCCAATACCACTTTCGGCAGAACGCTCACTATCCGATGCGATGAGTTTTTGCTTTTCGCCATCAATCTCAACTTTGAATGCGGTTGGCTCACCAGAATCTTTAAGTTTGTTAACATTTTTATCAACAAAGCCCGTAAAAGAACCGTCTTTTTCGGCAATAACCCCCAGTGTTTTAGGATAAACCTTAGGTTCTGTTGCATTCAATGTTTCTGCTAATGACAGTGAGAAATCATCCATTGCTTTCTCTTTATTTGTGTCCTTATGTTTTTCTTCAAACTGCTTAAGTTCACTGGCTGTAATTTCTAAAATACGCTCTAGATTGGCTTTAGCTTTAGGGGCTTCAGCCGTTGTTTCACTGCCGCCGCCACAGGCTGTAAATAATAAAACGCTTAGGCTAGAAGTAATAAAAAGTTGTTTTGCTAATTTCATTGTTTTTGTTCTCTTGAGTTAAAAATAAAAGAAATAGTGATTTTCATCGATTCCATCATCATAGTAATCTTTCAAGGCATTTGTTTTACGAAATCCTGCTTCTAACAACGGTGCTTCAATCGTTGTTATATTACTAGGGAATGAAAGGAAAATGGCGCGAGCATCTTCATCATAAACGGCATTAATACCCACCCGAATATCTTCGATTTCTAAGGGGTACTCACCTTCATCATGCCAGCTAAAACTATACGCTTTTTCTGTTTCAGAAATTTCAAAGACACCATCAAACTGGATATTATTGTCATCATTTTCGATGTCTAGTGTTTCTTTGTCTTTTAGGCGCATTCCTAAGATAATTTGCGCTTCATCCTCATCATAAAAGTCTTTATGGGTAATTTCAATTTCAAAGCCCAGTTCTTGATATAAATGTAATGCAGCAGCATAAATTGCGCCATCTTCAGGGTCGATATAATCACTGACTTTTACAAATAATTTTCTCCCCCCTAAGCCTTTAATATGGGCAATAATTTCGCCCAACATTTTTCGCCCATGCCCTTTATTGGTTTGTTCTTCATCAATATAAGTCCACGATAACCAGTAGGTTTGTTCACATCCCGGTGGAATAGAGTAACCTGTAACGCCTAGCGTCTCACCGTTGACTTCATAGACATAACTATCATAAGTACCGCCCATTTCGCGATAGCCCGCTTCTGCTGCTTCTGCATCATCTTCATCATGAGAATCAATAATTGCAACGATTTTCTCTATATCAGAGGTTTCCATTTCACGTAGATTTTTCATTGTTAAGTTGTTATAACTCCTCGTAGGTGGGTCTTAATATCAGTTCGTTGAGGCTCAAACCGTTGTTTGAGTAATTCAACTGCTTTTTCAGGATGCGTATCACCGCACATAAAGATATCCAATGCAGCATAACCACGCTCTGGCCATGTATGAATACTAATATGTGACTCTGCTAGCACGGCAACTCCGGATACACCGCCATTTGGCGTAAAATGGTGTAAATGGATATGAAGCAAGGTAGCACCCGCAAGAGTAGTGGCATCGCGTAGGGTTTGTTCTATAAATGAGAGATTGTCTAACTGTTGACATTCCCATAGATCAATAATGAGATGCCTACCCGCAAAGGTTTGGCCATCTTGCACAATAAACAAATCATCCTGAGCTTGTTTATTATTATCACTATAATATTGCCAGTTTTGTTGGGTCACGGTTGCTCTTTAGGGAATTTAGTTAGACCTATATTATGGGAATGGTAAGGGGGGTTTTCAAATGAATGGCGTAAAAAAATTGGATTATTCTTATCGTTTTTGACAAGCGCAAGGCGTTATATCCTGCATGAAGCTCAAGGGTACAAAGGATTGGTCATTTTGACTCTCTAATTTTAAGCGGGATGTGGGTTCTTGTTGAGACTCTGCTTTTTTATCTGTATTGATAGCGTTGCTCTCTTTTAATCCTAGTAGCGTAGAATTCAAAAAGGCATCTTTAATACTTTCCTCATCTTCTCCCGCAACCGCCGCACTGATACCTGCCATCACACCGATAATAATATTATTCTTCAATAGTTGAGAAAGTGATTCAGGCTTAATAGGACTCAACCCCGCTTTGCTTGCGCCTGACATGAGTCCCACTTTTAATGCGATTTCAGGGTTCTTGGTTTCTTTAAAGGTATACCATGATGCGTAAGCCGCTGCGCCTTGCGGGCCGCCGTAACTTGTTGCGGTTATTTTTCCCAAAGTATGGAGTAGCTCACTTTCCTGAACGACATTTGCCAGGTTATCATCGGTGTCTTTAAGCAAGTGCGTGCTTAAATACCAGATCCCATCAATCCACTTTCCATCTTCGATCAGTGCAGCACTGTAGGCGGTTGATTGGCTGGCATCCTTAATTTCTTGGTTTATAAAATGGCTAATCGCTAAGCCTGCGTTACTCATTTCTTTTCCCGCGCTTGTCTCTTTTACTACCTCATTCCATGTTTCAGCAATCGCTTTTTTAAGTTGATCGGACTGGACGGTCGTGCTCGTCATTAGCGCCGCCCATTTTTCACTGGTGACATCGGTCAGTGATTTTAGCTG
>JAGLDQ010000302.1 GCA_023145535.1 Cocleimonas sp.
TTTTACAAGTATGGAAAAAAGCAGGTGATTTTGATAGCGAAAAAGCACCGCCATTAGCTTGGTTATTGATGATTTGTCGCAGTCGATCGTTAGATACATTACGTCGAGAAAAATCAGCAACTAAAAATCAATACACTGATAATGCGAATAAGCCGATTGAAGCGCCTGTTACAGAAACACCGTTTGAAGCATGTGAAGAAATAGAATGCTCCGATCATATTCTTGCTGCACTAAAAATTCTTAATGATAAGCAACGACAAACCATCGCATTAGCTTTTTATAGAGGAATGTCACATCAAGAGATTAGTCGTTATACAGGAGAACCGCTAGGAACGGTTAAATCTAATCTGCGTCGGGCTCAAGATATTTTGAGAAAAGCCCTCACTCATGAAAATCCAATCAAGGGAGTCGTTTATGGAAAAGCCTAGAACAAACACACAAACAAACGCACTAGATAATGATGTTCTTGATCTATTATTAGAGGCGCACACTCCTTCAACGTTGTCCTTGCAAACGACTGACCGTATGCGAACCAATGTCATGCAAAAAATACGCGAGCAAAAAGCATTTGAGGAAAAGCAGTTAATTATTGTTCGTGAGGGTAAAGATGGCTGGATAGATGCCTTACCAGGCGCTCAAATAAAAATCTTACGGGGCGAGATCAGTGTTCCCAATAGTTTATTGTCTTATTTAGTACGCTTAGAATCAGGCTTCACATTAGCAGGGCATGAACATCCATTTGATGAAGAAATCCTCATGTTAGAAGGTGATTTAAGTCTCGGTGGTCTTACTTTATCAGCAGGTGATTTTCATTTTGCGGCGATGGGAACAAAACATGGTGATGTGAGTACTTTAAATGGCTGTTTAGCCTATATGCGCGGGATTTTACCGATTTAAATTACTCTCTTTTTTGAATACCATTATTTGTAACTTCGCTACTTCATGACTACAATCCGTAGTCATGGATGTATCACATATATTAGATCAGTTAAATAAGCCACAGCGTGAAGCTGTTTCCGCCCAATCTCAACCCGTATTAGTCCTTGCTGGCGCAGGAAGTGGTAAAACACGGGTATTAGTTCACCGCATTGCATGGCTAATTCAGGTGGAAAACGTTTCACCCTTTGCCATTCTCTCCGTCACCTTTACCAATAAAGCGGCCAGTGAAATGCGGGGTCGTATCGAACAATTACTCGGTTCGCCGATTGGTGGCATGTGGGTGGGGACGTTTCATGGGCTATCACATCGTTTACTGCGTCAGCATTGGCAAGAAGCCAATTTAATTAAATCTTTCCAAATTCTCGATAGCGATGATCAATTGCGAATGGTCAAACGGGTCACGCAATCATTGCAGTTAGATGAAAAAGAATGGCCCTCTAAACATTCCCGTTGGTATATCAATCAGTGTAAAGATGAAGGCATTCGTCCGCAAAGTATTGAGGATAGAGGCGATAAAACCACTAAACAGTTACGTGCGATTTATGCAACCTATGAAGCGGCTTGTCAGCGCGCAGGCGTGATTGATTTTGCAGAAATGCTGCTGCGCTCTCAGGAGCTATTGCGCGATAACGCTGATTTGTTGCAACATTATCAACAGCGGTTTCGGCATATTTTAGTGGATGAATTTCAGGATACCAATACCTTACAATATGCTTGGATTCGCTTGTTATGTGGCGAAACCAGCCCACCTTTTGCTGTAGGGGATGATGATCAGTCAATCTATGGCTGGCGAGGTGCGCGCATTGAAAATATTCAAAATTTTTCAGAACATTTTGCACACACCAACACGATTAAACTAGAGCAAAACTACCGTTCGACAGGCAACATCCTTAAAGCAGCGAATGCGGTAATTGCCCATAATGAAGCCCGTATGGGTAAAAATTTGTGGACAGATCAAGGGGATGGCGACCCTATCCATCTTTATGCCGCCTTTAATGAGCTAGATGAAGCGCGTTATAGTGCTTCACGTTGTGAAAAATGGGTTACAGAAGGAGGTCAGTATCAAGATATTGCTATTTTATATCGCTCCAATGCACAGTCACGAGTTTTTGAAAGTACTTTAAATGAGCGCGGTATTCCCTATCGCGTCTATGGCGGATTGCGCTTTTTCGAGCGGGCTGAAATTAAAGATGCATTGTGTTATTTACGCCTAACCGTCAATCGCCATGATGACCCTTCTTTTGAGCGTGTTATCAATCAACCCACGCGCGGTATTGGCAATAAAACCGTTGATATTATTCGCCAAACAGCCCGCAAACAAAGGCTTTCCCTATGGCACGCTGCCAAAGCATTAGTGGAGGCTAATAGCTTTACTCCGCGAGCAGGGACGGCGGTGCGGGGATTTATCCAACTAATCAATACGATTGCCAGTGAGATGGTTGAGCAATCACTTGAAGAACAAGTTGAAAACGTGATTATTGCCTCAAAACTAAAAGCGCATTATTTAAAAAGAGACAAAGGCGATATTGGACAAGCTCGGATTGAAAACCTCAATGAATTAATCTCCGCCGCGCAGGGTTTCCATTATAAACCTGATGATGAACATGCCGACATGGACTTTCTTACTGCCTTTCTTTCCCATGCATCCTTAGAAGCGGGTGAAGGACAGGCAAAAGCAGGGGATAATTGTGTGCAATTAATGACATTGCACGCTTCAAAAGGTCTTGAGTTTCCACTGGTCTTTTTATCTGGCATGGAAGATGGAATCTTCCCCAGTGAGCGCTCAATAGATGAAACAGGAAAACTGGAAGAAGAACGCCGCCTCTGCTATGTCGGCATTACCCGCGCCGAGAAACAGTTAGTGATTAGTTATACCGAACAACGTCGACTTTATGGCAATATGAGCTACAATTTACCCTCGCGCTTTCTTGATGAAATTCCTGATTCTGTTGTTCATGAAATACGCCCTAAAACTAACATATGGCAGAGCAATTACTCGAAACCCAAGCCTAAACTTAAATCAGCAGGAAAGTTTAATGAAACAGGGATCAATATTGGACAACGGGTTGAACATGCCAAGTTTGGCGAAGGGGTTGTTATTGATGTAGAAGGTGTGGGAGATCATGCGCGTGTGCAGGTGAACTTTGATCGTGAAGGGAGTAAGTGGTTGGTTTTGAGTTATGCTAATTTGCAAGTTTTGTAACGACGAGAACATTTTTATATCGCTTAGGCATGTGCATGAAACAACGTCGCTCTGAGGAAAAAATGTGGCATTGTAATATCGGGGCGTTATTCTGTGCCGATGCCTTATTTTTTCCTTTGCACAGGCAAGAGCCAGCCAAACAATCCGCCGATGATGGAACTTAATAACATAAACAAGTGTACATTGATGGCGGCTTTAGCGGCTGTTTCTGCATCGATAACCGCGATGAGTGGCGCAACCATCCCCGCTTCATAAGTCCCCACACCGCCTGGAGCGTGAAAAGGAAGTACGCTACTTAACTCCCCCCCAATCACAGAACTGACCAAATAGGTGAAATCTACCTTTAAAAACTGACCTAACAACCAAGTTAATACAGCCAGTTTCACCGTCCAGTTTAGCCACGTTAGCCACCAGTTACGCCAAAATTTAGTGGTGCTTTCTGGTAATCCATTGAATACTTTTTGGATCAAATGATGCGTGATTTTTTTCTGTATAACGTTTTTAAGAAAATAAAAAACTAAGGGAAGCGATAACCAAAGCGTGAGTAAGGGTAGGTAAAGTAGTGTGTCTTCGGTTAGTCCTGTTATCATCCATACCATCATCCCAATGGACAGCAAGGTATGCAGATCCAATAAGCGAAACCAGAGTAAAGCGGGAAGAGTGTGGATATAATCGAGTGAAAAATAGCGCTTCATTAACAAGGGAAAGCTAACCTCTCCGCTACGAGCAGGCAATAAATTATTAAGGATGTTATGTAATAGCATTAACCGAAGCGCAGCAATCCAGTTGCCTTTTGTATGCGGCAAAAAGTAGTCATATAAACGCCAAGTGCGTATTTGATAGCTGAGTAAAAAGAGAAAGGTTGCGATGATGATTGAAGAGTGGCTAAGGGCTTTCCACGGTGCCAGTATGTTTGCCCAACCCCAATAAACTTCAATGGCGATAATAAAAGCAAAAAACATTGACCAAAGTATGATTTTTTTTATAATTGTCATAAGTACCTTGTTTTACAGGCTATTTTTTATGGTTGTGTCGCAGAAAATTTATAACAGCGTTATTTTAAAATAAATGACGCTTTACGGGAAGAAAAAACAACCATAGAAGTATCATAAGCCAAGATCAATCGACAGGCTTTGGTACTCAATGAAAAAGGTTGTGTATACATTGCTTAGAAGCGCGAAGAAACAAACAAACTAATCCATCTTACTGACTCCTTTATGTCTGACATTAATACGCTCCATCGCCAGTTAATTGTAATTAGTGGAACACTTAGCCATTGCGTTCAAATAGCCAAAGACTTTACTGTAAAGACCCGTGCGCTCTGGTTAAGCAATACTAAAATCGAAGCTCAAAAAACACTGGAAACGAGCAAAGCGACGACCGTTTTAGGGCAAGAATACCCTGTCGTGGTGTTTAATTCGCATCCTGAGGCTAATAACACAATAGCATTTGATGCAAATGCCTTTGGCGCAGTGGTAGGGACGATTATTGGGGGGGGTTATCTGGTTTTATTAATGCCTGATGCTTCAGAGTGGGTGAAAAATAGTTATTTTTTACAACGTTTTCTTTATTTGCTAAAACAAACTGCGATTCCTTTTTATCATAAAAATTGTTTACCAGAAGCGGCGGTTATAACAGCTTCTCCGCCAAGTCACTCCCAAGTACTGATACGTGAGCAGCAAACTGTTTTTGATGCAATGTTACGTGTTATGCAGGGGCATCGTCGTCGTCCTTTGATTTTGACATCTGATCGTGGACGAGGTAAATCAACGTTACTGGGAAAGTTAGCGGCACACCTGCTACAGGAAGGCCGCCAGACTATTATCGTTACCGCGCCCAGTCGCAAAATAGCGGAGACTTTATTCCATGCGGCCGCGATTGCGCTTGATGGTTGTGATCATTCCGCAGATTTGATCAAAAGGTTACATTTTTTATCCCCAGATGAATTGCATCAACAAAAACCCTGCGCTGATTTGGTGTTGGTTGATGAAGCCGCTAGTATTCCACTTCCTATGCTGGGGGCTTTTGTTAAACAGCATGCACGGCTTATTTTTGCAACAACAGAACATGGCTATGAAGGGTGTGGACGTGGTTTTGCGCTTCGTTTTCGTTCGATGTTGGATGTACTATCACCACAATGGAAAAAGGCGCATTTAACGCAACCATTTCGTTGGCAGGCTAATGATCCCTTAGAAAAATTTAGTTTTGATGCGCTCTTACTCAATGCTGAAATAGCTGATTTAGGCACGATTACGCATAAGAATGACGTTATTTTCAACTGTCATTGTGAACGTATTCATCAGGATGCGTTACTAGAAAATGAATCTTTGCTTCGTGAAATATTTGGCCTTTTGCTGAGTGCGCATTATCAAACCAAGCCTTCTGATTTAGTACGCTTACTGGATGATACGAATTACCAAATTTTTATTATGCGGCATAAAAAACACCTAGTAGCCACTGCTTTAATCGTACAAGAGGGCGGTTTTAGCGAGGGATTGGCTGAAGAAATATACAACGGCAATCGTCGCCCACAAGGTCACTTAATTCCACAATTATTAGCCACTCATGTAGGGATCAAGGAAGCACCTTGTTACTATGGTGATCGTATTATGCGTATTGCAGTTCATCCCACCTTGCAAGGGAGGGGGTTAGGGAGTCATTTTTTACACTACCTGATTAATTATTCCAAACAGCAAAATAAAGTGGATTATATTGGCACAAGTTTTGGCGCTACCCCTAAACTGATTGCATTTTGGCGTAACGCGAACTTTAAGACTGTGCAAATTGGCATGAAGCGAGATGCGAGCAGCGGCACGCATTCCATTATTATGTTGCGCCCTTTTAGCCCATCGGCACAGCACTTATTAGAAAAAGCGACGGATAATTTCAGTCACGCGTTTCCCTTATTATTAGCTGATCCATTGCGTGACCTAGAGGCTCCATTGGTTGTGGCGTTATACGCCTCCTTTATTCAAAAAAATAAACAAACTCTGCTCACATTAGAGGATGCTAAATTGTATGCTTTGAATGGTTTTGCATATCAACAACGCGGTTATGAGAGTAGTATAGCCGTGATTAATGAGGTGACGCAGTATGCTTTAACCCAATGCACTCAAGCGAATACGTTATCTCCAAAAGAATGGCAGGTGCTTATTGCTAAGGTGTTACAGAAACAAAATTGGCAAGCTGTGGGGAAACTGACTCAGTTAAAGGGGAAGAAGTCAGCGATTAAGTTATTAAGGCAAGCCGTAAAAAAGCTCGTTTATCTGTGTTTAAAACGCTAACAGCCAAGTAATAATTGTCTATGTTAAAAAAAATCAGTTTACTATTAATAATTATTATCCCGCTCAATCATTCACACTAATTTTATGAAAGACATCAGACTATCCATGTTGAAAACAATCGCTCTGACCCTTGTCGGGCTCGCATTGTTTTTATTTTTTATCTCACTGTTTGAACCTGTGTTTATTACAGAAGACGAGGTAGTGAAAGGCTATTGGATTTTTGCCATGGGCTGGATGGGCTTTGCCATTTTTCAATTTGCGTGGTACGCCAATCTATTATCATTTTTGGCTGTTTTATTAATGTTTAAGCATCCTCTTTACGCCTTTCTACTCTCATTGTTTTCATTATTATTAGCGGCTGAAAGTTTTCTATTTGATGAAATACCGTTAGGTACGAGCAAAGGAAATATTGCAATTATTGATAATGATATAGGCTTGTATTTATGGATAGGTGCACATTGTGCTGTTTTGTATGCGGTTGTTTTGATGTTGATTAGAAAGAAAATGATTGATCATGAGCTGGCGCTCCGACGATTTAAAAGAAAGCCACCCAAGCGGATTGAAGTTAATTCTGAATTATAAATCTAAAGTAAACCAAGGAAAGGAGTCCTTTGCTATGTACAACATTCAAGGAAATATTCAAACTAGTCTAGGAAACTTCACCATGGAGGGACGTTGGTTTCGCTATAGTAGTTTTGTGCCACGTCTTTATAATTGGTGTCAATCCTTGGGGTTTGAAGCGGGAAATATTATTCCTTCACGTGCTTTTTGTTCTGATGAGAGTCAGGGTTACCCTGTTATTTTAATGACGAAGCATTTTGCCGCGTTTCCCTTTAATCATGGGCGAGTAGGTGGGATTATGGCGGTGGATCGGCATGGGCCTCATGCACATCATGGTGAAGATTTATTAATCGTTCATGCCAGTCACGTGGGTTATGACCCAGAAACTAAGCACTTTGGAATGTACCGACGGGGACAGACAGAGCATAGCACTTGTTCAAGCAACTGTGGCAAGATTCACGGTACATTGGAGTGGTACTTAAATGAATATGAATTTGCTAAAAATAATATTTTTATCGATATGCGCGGGGATCAGTGTTGTTTAACTATTGATAATAAGTATCTCTCCAGTAATCATCCCCAGAGTCTTGCTTTACACTTAGATAAAATGCTTGAGCAAGGCGCTAATGGTGAAATTGTCCCTTTATCAAGCCAAAGCACCTCACGTACTTTTCGTGCTAGTGCTGAGTTTTATGCGGTCATGCGTGAGTATTTTATTGATACTGATGTGGTTGCACCCATTGGTAAAGCGTTACTACCAGAGTTCTTTATTTATCATCATTCTGATCTCAGTGAGGATACTGATGGTTCACGTCAGTTAGAAGCGAACTTAATTGGCGTGATGCCCAGCATTGTCACATCCGATGAACCCCTATTAACCGCCGCACAAGCCAATACACAGGCCGAATTTGATCGTGCGTATCGCAGTATCTCTCAAGAACCTGCTTACCAAGGGCGTAATCTGCTTTATATTACAGGATTGAATATTGATATTTCACCCGAGAAAGGGCAATTATTTCCATTAACCAAGTTTGTGCCATGGGCGGCGTATGTGCAGCTTAAAACAGGTGAAAGCTATGTCGTGGAGCAAGATGATTTATTTAATTTGCTCAATGATCTTAGTGAAGAGAATGAAAATCAAATCAGTATGGATGATGCGATTCATTCAATGGAAGATGCAGAAGAGGTTATCTTGCATTTACCACAGATTTAGGAGCGCGCACGAAACAATTGCTCCATAGCACCCACACAGCAGAGCATACTATCTTTTACTTCAGATGAAATGATTTCACTCATTACATAAAATAACAATGCGCCTTATGAGATGCTCCCTTCTGAAGAAAAAATTCTGCATTATAAGATTGGGGTGTTACTCCATGCACACTCCCTAGTAAATCCATTGTTATGGTGTAAATAATGGGTTTATCACAAAAAAATGACCTTATTAAACAAGCCGAGATGAGTAAAGTGTGACACTTTATTCAAAAATGTCACCTAATGACAGTATATAAATAATTTTTCATCATTTTATCTTACTTAATTTTAGTTATTTATTAGTTACTTATACTGTATGGGATAAAGTTGGCATCAAGCTTGCTCTATAGTTATCACAAGCAAACTCATAAGAGGAACGAAATAAAAAATTACCAGCAAGCCCCTGAGATTAAGAGTGATTTATTAATAACAAAAATAAAAACATCACCGCTCTCGCTAGGTGTTCTTTGCCTTCCCCAGTAAAGAATGCCACCTTATTTATACTAAGGCGTACTTATTA
>JAGLDQ010000303.1 GCA_023145535.1 Cocleimonas sp.
ACACCATTAACCCTGCGCTATCACATGGGATTGCGCACGAAGTTGGCTCGATTGAAGTCGGCAAACTCGCTGATATTGTATTATGGAAACCCGCCTTTTTTGCGACAAAACCTAGCTTGATTATCAAAGGCGGTATGATAGCCTCTGCGCCAATGGGCGACCCGAATGCATCGATCCCAACGCCTCAACCTGTGCATTATCGTCCCATGTTTGGCTCTTATGGACGTGCTTTATTCTCCAGCCGCATGACCTTTATTTCACAAGCGGCTGCCGATGCAGGTATCGCCGAGGAGTTAAAACTTCAAAGCATGATGGGCATTGTCAAAGGCTGTCGCACCGTGAAGAAAAAAGACCTGATTCATAATGATTATTTACCCAAAATAGAGGTGGACTCACAAACCTATCAAGTGCGTGCAGATGGTGTGTTACTAACCTGTGAACCTGCTGAAGAATTGCCTTTAGCCCAACGTTATTTCTTGTTTTAAGGTTTATGAACCATGCTGAAATTTAATCAAAAAATATCTGAAGAACTTGCACCTTACTCAACGATAAACTTAATGCTAAATTTCGATCAACGGAATAAAAGTCGTTTAAAAATCACCTTAGATAATGGGCAAGAAGCAGGGATCGTATTAGAAAATGGTGATAGCCTACAGCATAACGATGTGTTATTAAGCAATCCAAAAAGAGCAGAAGAAGCTTTTGTAATACGCATCAAAGCAGCCTTAGAAACAGTAAGCACCGTCTACTGTGATGATAAATTGCAACTTGCAAGAGCTTGCTATCATTTAGGAAATCGTCACGTTAGCGTGCAAATTAACGCTGATTTTATACGCTACCAACACGATCATGTTTTAGATGAAATGGTGAAGGGATTAGGCTTAAATGTAGACGTAGAGGAAGCGCCTTTTGAGCCAGAAGCAGGGGCTTATCACACCGCCTCGCATGGGCATAGAAAGGGACATTCACATTAACGCATTACAATTACTCAAACTATTGCAGCTGAGTAGTCCAACATTGCCTGTGGGCGCGTTTGCTTATTCGCAAGGTTTGGAATCAGCGGTAGAATCAGGTTTACTCACTAATGCTGAAACAACACAACAGTGGATGGAAGATAATTTACGCTATAGTCTGCAACAAACTGATGTGCCGATATTCGTGCGTTTATATCAGGCATGGTCTGACCATAATATGCAGCAAGTGACACAATGGAATCAAATGCTACGCGCGCAACGTGAAACCAAAGAATTACGCAATGAAGATCATCAACTCGGCATTTCACTCGCGCGTTTGCTGTTTGATTTAGGTCTTGATGAAGCGGAAGTTTGGAAGCGTCAAGAGGCAACCTGTTTCCTAACCCTATTCACCTTAGCAGCCGTTAAATGGGGTATCAATTGTGAAGAAGCTTGTTCAGGCTATCTCTGGTCATGGTTAGATAATCAAATAGCGGCGGCAATTAAATTAGTACCACTAGGACAAACCGATGGACAAAAAATTCTCTCCACTTCCCTACAGATTATCCCTGATGTAGTGAGTGCAGGTTTAGCCATAAAAACAGAAAATATCGGCGCATCCTTACCGATGTTAGCCATCCTTAGCGCACAACACGAAACTCAATATTCCCGTTTATTTCGCTCTTGAGAACCTTTATGAAAAACAAAGACACCGTACTTCGCCTCGGCATCGGCGGCCCTGTTGGATCAGGAAAAACAGCACTCATTCGTCAACTTTGTAACGCCATGAAAGATGACTACGACTTCGCCGTCGTCACTAACGACATTTACACCAAAGAAGATGCTGAGTTCTTATTAAAACATAAAGTGCTGGATGCAGACCGTATCATAGGCGTAGAAACAGGCGGTTGCCCACATACCGCCATTCGTGAAGATGCATCAATTAATCTCTCTGCTGTAGAAAGCCTCTGTGATCGCTTTGAAAACCTAGAATTTGTGATTATTGAAAGCGGTGGCGATAACCTAAGCTCCACCTTCAGCCCCGAATTATCCGATCTCACCCTCTACGTTATCGACGTAGCCGCAGGTGATAAAATACCGCGTAAAGG
>JAGLDQ010000304.1 GCA_023145535.1 Cocleimonas sp.
AGCGAACGGCATCTTCTGCACTTAAGTTTTGCTCTCGCCGAGCGCGGATATATTTACTTAAAAAGTGAATCGTATCGTCTACGACAATGCCGAGTGTCATTGCGGTTACGATGGAGAGTGCTAAACCAACTTCACCACTCGTCAGAGCCCAGAGACCAAAGGCTAATCCTGCGGGGACTAAGTTGGGTATGAGACTGAGCAAACCATAACGAACAGAACCTAATGCAATCATTAAAATAAGTGAGATTAAGACCAGTGCGATTGTTGTTCCTACTAACATACTCATGATATTTTTAATACCAATATGTGCAAACATAATGGTAGGGCTTGCACCAATGCTTTTAATGAGTGGAGTATTGTCCGCCATCCAGGTGTCAACGCGTTTTTCAAACGCTAACACTTGCTTTGTTGAGAGGGTTTCCAAGGTCACACTGAGGCGTGTGCTTCGCTTATCAATATCAATCTGATTATTAAGATCAAGACCATAGGGTAAGGACATTTCATATAATAATAAATATTGTGCGGCTAAATCACGACGCTCAGGCAAGCGATACCAGCTTTGATCATCACCATGCATATTGCGATTTAAACGCTTAAAGGTATCGGCAAGGGTATTAACATGAATAACTTCAGGTTGCTCACGTAACCATTCACTAAATTGATCAATTTGTGCCAAAACTTTTGGCTCTGAAATGCCCCCTGCTTTTTTCGAATCTAGCGAATAATCAATAAAATAAATGCCTGTCATATTCTTAACAATAAAGTCAGTATCCGTGCGGAATTGAATACGTTTATCAAAGTATTCCACATAAATATCATTGAGTTCATTTTTTGGAATAAATGCAATCATGACGATGCTGAAGACCGTCATTCCTATTAACAATATTTTCTGCTTGGCAATGACCCACTCTGCCAATAACGCCATCAGTTTAGTGAGTATTGATTTTTTATCGGTTTGCTGCACTTTAGAAGGCAATAACGTTGCTAACGCAGGGAGTAAGGTGACGGAGAAAACAAAAGCGGCCATCACGCCCATTGCAGAGATATTACCTAAGTCTCTAAAGGGAGGTGCATCACTGAAATTAAGTGACAAAAAGCCAATCGCCGTGGTTAATGAGGTAAGAAATATCGGACTGAAATTAATACGCAAACTTTCGATCATGGCTGCTTTTTTCTCAAGACCAAGGCGCATTTGATGCATCCAAGTAGAGAGTATATGCACACAATCCGCTACGGCTAATGTCAAAATAATGACAGGGGCTGACATAACGGGAGGAGAGAGTGTGATTCCTAACCAACCCGCTGCTCCCATTGCGGTTATGATAGCAAAGATAGACACCAATATAGTGGCCAATACACCACTAAAACTCCGTAACAATAAAAAGATAATGATGAGAATCATCAAGAATGTCAGCGGAATCAAGTGTGACATATCGTATTTAGCGGCTTCTGCAAACGCATTATTCATCATCACAAGACCCGTGAGATAAACATCTAACTCTGGGTAAGTTTCATTGATATACGCCTTTAGTTCACGTGCATGAGTAACTACTTGAGGTACAATTTTAGTCATATCACTTTCAAGCGGTGCTTCAATGGTGATATTAATTGCTGTCATATGTGCCTTTTCTGAAATGAGGCGATGCACTAATAATGGCTCATTAACGGCAATTTTTTCTATTTTATTTAGCTCAACGTCCGTTAGGTTTTTAGCTTCTTCATATAGCCTAGCAACGGACATCTCGTCACCAACAGACTCCGTATGTTGATAATTAGCCAATGAATCAACGCGTATAGAGTAAGGCGTTTTCCATGCCCGTTCTGTAATATCCTCAATAGCCGCCAGTGTTTCGCGAGTAAAGACCTTGCCATCTTTAGGTGCAATACCCATTAAGATATTATCGTTTTTAGTGTAGGTATTTTGCAGATTTTCAAATGCTAATACACGCTCATCATCCTCATTAAAAAAGACTCTATAATCATTACTAAAGGTGAGGTTCTTTGCTCCTATCCCTATTACGCCTACCGAAATAATGACAAATAACAGTGCTAGCCATTGCCATTGCAGTAAGTTTTTTGCGTATTGTTTTATCATCTATCGTGTTACCTTTTTGTCGTTATTTACGAAATAATTCCAAATGCTCCATCAAACCATTCACGCATTCCATTAACATCTCTAAACTTTGAGTGCTTTTAGCGAGGCCGATGCAACCTTCAAGCGTTGCCACAAACAAGATTGCCATGCGGCGTGCATCGGCCTTATCGCTGACATTCCCTGCCTTTTTTCCGCGCTCAATGGCGGTTTCGAATTCATCACGCCATGTATTATAAATAGTCTCTGTACGCTGACGAAAGCCCTCGTCAATAGGTGACATTTCTTGCGCTAAATTATTAACAGGACACCCCAAGCGTGCATCCTCAAGCGTCATTTTCTCGCCCGTTGTTGCTAAAATATGTTGGACTGTGGTGATGGGATCATCCGTTTCTTTGAGTGGATTAATCCATACTTGCTGGAAAAAGGCTAAAATAATCTCATCGACTACGGCATAACCAAGTTCTAATTTATTACTGAAATGGTGATAAAGCGCACCCTTAGTAATGCCCGTGTCTTTTAAAATTTTGCTTAAGCTGGCTGCTTGAAAGCCAACTTTATGAATCTCATCAAAAGCAGATTCAAGCAATTTTTGGCGCGTCTCTTCGCCACGCCCATGAGTTTGGCATGGACAACCCTTCCATAAATGCCACCATGAATGGCTATTGTTTTTCTTTAGACTATTCAAGACTCATTACCATACCAACCAGTATGGATAAAAAATACATCCATACTGGTTGGTATGCAAGTTAAATTTTAGAAATATGTGGCGTGGGAAAAATAGGATGGAGGCAATCAATGAGATCAAATTACTCAATATTTTGAACCTGTTCTCTCATTTGTTCGACTAAAACTTTTAAATCTACCACGGCCTGCGTCGTTTTAGCGTCATTAGATTTTGATCCCAAGGTATTCACTTCCCGATTAAGTTCTTGCATTAGAAAATCTAAGCGTCGTCCGACAGCATCTTTTCGTCGTAAGACTAATCTCACTTCCTGAATATGCGCTGCCAAACGATCAATTTCTTCAGCAACATCCAGACGTTGCGCCTGAATAACAAGCTCTTGCTCCAAACGGTTTTCATCGATGCTTAAATCAAGACCAGCGATGCGCTTTACTACTTTTTCTCGTAGTGCAAGCAGGACTTCCTTACGGCGTGAACATATGGAGCTTACAATGGTCTCTATTTCATCACAGCGCGTGGAGATGAATTGACTGAGTTGTTGCCCTTCACGTAAGCGTGTGGCAATGAGATCTTCTAACGTCTTTTCTAATAGTTTATGGGCTTGTTGGCTAACATGGCTCAGGTCGGTGGTGGGTGTTTCTATTACCCCCTTCCAGTTTAAAATATCGATGGTTGATAGGCTATTTGATTTTTGAGTCAGTGTTTCAATTTGTTGTTGTGCATC
>JAGLDQ010000305.1 GCA_023145535.1 Cocleimonas sp.
ACATCCCCTAAGAATGGCATTGGAAATTGTACTTCAGCCGTGATCGTTGTGCTTAAATTGCCACCTTGTGATGCACCATTAGAATCTTTTGGCCCAAGGCTATTATGATCATACCCACGTACAGTGCCTATACCGCCCGCATAGAAATTTTCATAGAACGGGAGTGCTTTAGTGTCTCCTATTCCTTTGCCGTAAGAGACATTGCCTTTAAGGGCAAAAGTAATATCATCCGTAATCGGTTGGTAGAATTTAGCACGGTATTTTAACTTATAGAACGGTAAGTCACTACCAGGGAAGCCAACTTCAACAGCTAGACTCTGACGTTGCCCTTTATTTGGGAATAAACTTCTATTGCGTGTATCGTGAATATAGCTAAGCGTACCCAATAATTGATTATAAGTTTTACCATGATCAATGACAAACTGTTTGATATGGTCGGGTGTGCTTGAGCTGGATGTCTTGATTTCACGATGTTCACCGCCAACACTAAAGCGCAAAGAATCATCTTCTCCGAGTGGAATGGTGTAGTTAACATCCGCGCCATAAGAATCACTTTCGTAGTCAGAAATATCCGCTTCATCGGCATTGGTTTTATTATAAAAGACATTAAAACCACGTCCGATACCGTTTACAGTATGGTATGGATTATTATAACTGATACGTAAATTCTTGGTGGATGCGCTATTTTCAGCCGCAATGGAAAGGCTTTTGCCAGACCCCATAAAGTTATTTTGTGTAAGACCCACATTAAACAGAAGGCCATCACTTTGAGAATAACCAACACCCGCAGTAAATTGGTTCGATGAACGCTCTTTAACGGTTACATCCAGATCGATTTGATCACGTGCTCCCGCCACAGGCGAGGTGGTTATACGGACACTTTCAACAAAAGGGAGGCGTTGAATACGAATTTTTGAGCGCTCGACTTTTTCTTTGGAGAACCATGAGCTTTCTAGTTGGCGCATTTCGCGACGGAATACTTCATCTTTACTGCGGTAATTGCCACGAATATTGATACGGCGTACATAGGTGCGCTGCCCTTTATCCAGTTGGAAATTAAGATTGACAACTTTACGCACCTTATCAAGTTGTGGCGTAATGCGCAGTTTCGAAAATGCAAATCCTTGTTTGCCAACTTGTGCTTTAAGGTCTCTACGGGTTTTCTCTAATGCCTGTTGAGAGAAAACCTGTCCTTTTTTCATGCGGATCAGGCGGCGTAATTGTTGTTGTGGTGTCGTGGAGTTAGAGGCGATATGGATAGCACCGACACGATATTGATCCCCTTCGTGAAGATTAATATTCACAAAGACAGCACTTTTATCCTTTGATAGCGAAACCTGTGTTGAGGTCACTTCAAAATGTAAATAACCACGATCTTTATAGAAGGCGGTTAATTTATCAAGGTCACCCACTAATTTCTGCTTTGAGTATTTATCGCGGGCGCTAAAGAAAGAAAAGGTGCCAGCAGGGCCTGTCTCCAACAAGGCTTTTAGGGTTGATTCAGAAAATGCTTTATTACCACTAATGCGTACTTTCTTAATGCGCGCTACGCTGCCTTCTTTGATCTTGATATTAATGGCGATACGATTGCGTGACAGCTTTTGCAAACCGGTTTGTACATCGGCAGCATAATTGCCACGTGCAAGATACTGACGCTTAATTTCTTTTTGGATTTGTGCAAGCGTCGCTTTATTAAGGGGTCGCCCTTTGGCAATACCCGAACGTTTTAAGGCTTCAAGTATTGCTTTAGATTCAATCACGTGGTTGCCAGAAATATTAATTTCACCAACAGCCGCACGCTCTTTCACATTCACAATAAGAATATTGCCCCGCTTGCTTAGCCTAACATCTTCAAACAATCCTGTTTTATACAGAGCGCTAACCATTTGAGCCGACATACGGTCATCGTATTGTTGACCCACCCCAATGGGTAGGTTGCTTAAAACAGTCCCTGCGGCAATTCGCTCCAGTCCTTTTATTTCAATGTCTTGAAGCACAAAGCCTGCCGCCCATGCACCGTGGCTAACGGCAAATAGACAGCTTGCTAGTGAGAGTTGAAGTGTGTTTTTTATCATTGTTATTACCCAATCAGTCTCATAATGTCATTATAAAAAGCGATTACCATTAGCATGCCCACCAGCACCATTCCCACCTGAGCACCTGCGGCTTCAAATTTTTCGGAAACAGGGCTACCTTTGACTATTTCAATTAAATAATAGAAAAGATGCCCGCCATCAAGCATAGGTATGGGTAATAAATTAAGTACCCCTAAGCTTAGGCTAATAATGGCTAGAAAGCTAAGGTAGACGGTAAAGCCGATGGTCGCACTCACCCCCGCATAGTTTGCGATGGTAACAGGGCCACTAATATTTTTAATCGAGGCTTCGCCAACAATTAATTTACCCATGACCTTGAGCGTCATAACCGACATTTTCCATGTTTGTGAGACACCTTGTGCGAGTGCATCACCAAATGAAGCATGGTAGACAAAGAATAAACTTTCTAAATCTTTTTTGTCTTTATCGCTATATTGTCGTGCTAGGTGTACGCCCATTAAGCCAATTGTTTTGCCTTTTATTTCTTTGGCTTTTGGAGTAATCAGTATCGTTTTTAGTTCACTTTGGCGTTGTATTTGTAACTCGATTTGTTTATTTGCGTGTTGGTGAACATACTTTGTTATGCTGGCAACGGAGGTCGTTTTGAACTGATCGTGACGTAGAATAATATCATCTTTTTTCAATCCCGCTTTTGCTGCTGCGCTTTCAGGTAACACTTGCATTATTTTTGCCGTATGAGGCGGACGCCAAAAACTCATTCCTGTTTTTGTAAAATAATCTTTTTCATCGGCTAATAATTTTAGTGATGAAAGGTCAAGTTGACGCGTGGCTTCCTGATCGTCCTTTGTTTGTACTTTTATAGTCAGCTTGGGATCTTGTAAATATTGATTCAGTAGGGTTAAGCGCACATCACTCATTGAGCTGACATCACTATTATTAATGGCAACTATTTTATCTCTTTCTTGAAAGCCCGCCTGAGCCGCTGGTGTGCCTGCAATCACAGTACCGACATAAGGACGTACGGAGTCCACGCCAATCATATAGGTTGCGGCAAAGGCGGCGATAGCGAAGATGAAGTTAAAGACAGGGCCAGCTAATACAACCAAAAAGCGTTTCCATACCGCTTGGCGGTTAAAGGCGCGATGCACTTCATCAGAAGAAACGTTGCCTTCACGTTCATCCAGCATTTTTACATAGCCACCAAAGGGAATGGCGGCGAGCACGTATTCTGTTTTATCACCTTTTTTAGAGGTGTAAGTCCAGAGAGGTGTGCCAAAGCCAATGGCGAAGCGTAGTACTTTAATCCCCAGCTTGCGTGCCACCCAGAAATGTCCGAATTCATGCACGGCAACTAAGACACCGATAGTGACAATAAACGCAATAATAGAGATTAAAATATTCATAATGATTGTTAGTTATTTAGGGTGGGAAAATCAGTTAACTCAATCGGGTAAAATAAATCATCTGGTAAAGATGAAAAAATAACACCTTTACGCGTTCAGAGAGAATTATTTTTTGTACGCAAAGCCCGTACTCGCCCCGTTTTAAATTGATTGCATTATTTAACTTACCAGCAAAATTAATGCTCAAGCAGCCATAATTTTGCCTGTTTGCGGCTTTCGTTATCCTGAATAAGTATTTCATCTATCGTCTCAGGCGTGCCGCTTGTCGTTTGTTCTAAGGCATGTTCAATGAGCGCAGGAATATCTGTAAAGCGCAATTGTTTATTTAAAAAGGCCTCTACTGCAATTTCATTGGCAGCATTTAGGGCGATTGTTACATTACCGCCTGCTTGATGTGCTTCAAAGGCTAAACGTAGACAAGGGAAGCGATTAAAATCTGCTCTTTCAAAGTCCAAACGAGCCACTTCAAATAAATCTAACGGTTGTACACCCGAGTCAATTCGCTTTGGCCAGCCAAGTCCATAAGCGATGGGCGTACGCATATCGGGATTGCCTAATTGTGCCAGTACGGAGCCATCATTATAAGAAACCATTGAATGAATGGTGCTTTGAGGGTGAATAACAACTTGGATTCGATCGCTTGCTATATCAAACAACCAACACGCTTCAATAACCTCTAGTCCTTTGTTCATCATGGTGGCAGA
>JAGLDQ010000306.1 GCA_023145535.1 Cocleimonas sp.
CTAAAAGGGCCACCCGATGCGGTTAGCAATATTTGTTCTACCCCTTGTGAACCAGATGTTGGCATACATTGAAAAATAGCATTATGCTCGCTATCAATCGGGAGTAGGGTGGCATCATTATCATGAATGGCATCCATAAACAGCTTGCCTGACATGACCAGAGATTCTTTATTGGCAAGCAAGACGCGCTTACCTGCTTTGGCAGCGGCAAGGTTGGGTAATAGTCCTGCCGCACCAACAATGGCCGCCATGACATAGTCAACTTGATCTAATTGTGATACTTCTTCAAGTGATTGGGGGCCTGAGAGTACTATCGTTTCTGATGCTTGATTTTTAAGTGCGGTAGATAATTGTTCAGCCGCCTGTTCATTAACCATTACGGCATACAATGGTTGAAACTGAAGGCATTGTTGTCGCATTTTTTCTACGTTGGAGTTGGCCGTTAGTGCAATAATGTCATATTTGTCTTTATGTCGGGAGATAACGTCTAATGTGCTAACGCCAATACTGCCCGTCGAGCCAAGAATAGTGATGCCTTTCGTATTACTCATTTAAGCACCATTACCTATTATGAGCAAGCCTAGCGTAAAGACAGGTAATGCGGCTAGTAGACCATCAATTCTATCTAAAATACCCCCATGGCCTGGTAGTATGGTACCGCTATCCTTTTCGCCCGCTTCGCGCTTTAACAAGCTTTCATATAAGTCACCCGCAACAGAAATGGCGGCGACTAATAAGGAAAGGAGAATAAAGATAATGGAGTGGCCAAAAGAGTATCCAAAATAGAAACAGGCGAGTAAAGCCCAGATGCTTGAGCCAAATAGAGCGCCTTTAAACCCTTCGATTGTTTTTCCTGGGCTTAAATTAGGGGCTAATTTTGTTAATCCCATCGTTTTCCCCGCAAAATAAGCAGAGCTATCAGCAATGGCGACAAGGAACACTAAATATAAAACCAATACAGGGGTTTGTGCGTGTAGCGCAATCAGGGAAAGCCAAGCAGGGATTAATATCCAAAATGATGAGATCGGTAGCAGCCATGACTTGTTTTGGAAGCTTTTATCACTTTTGTAATGATACAGAAGAGTTAATGCATATACCCACCATAATGCGCTGATAGTAATAAGAATCGAGTGAGAGGCCGTCCATAAATAGCTTATAATGGCGATCAATAAGAGGAGCGCGATAAAGATACTACGTGGTTTGTCGTGTTTGAAACCAGTAAGATTAGCCCACTCCCATCCTGCTAAAGTGACTAAAACAATCATGGAAATAACAGCGAATAGAGTGCTTGGTAGTAATAACACGCCGAGTAATACGGCAA
The DNA here is from genome assembly GCA_023145535.1 of Cocleimonas sp. Lineage (GTDB taxonomy): Bacteria > Pseudomonadota > Gammaproteobacteria > Thiotrichales > Thiotrichaceae > JAGLBW01. The sequence continues at coordinate 1,322 of JAGLDQ010000306.1, forward strand.
GTGCAAGTAATACGCCTGTTATCACGCGTTGCTTGAGCATATTTATTCTCCCTTAGCTTTTTGAACTTGCTCGCCTGTTCGGCCAAAACGGCGTTGGCGGTTTGAAAAATCATCAATCGCTATTTGTAATTCATTTCTATTAAAATCTGGCCAAAGCACATCGGTAAAATACAGCTCAGTATAGGCTAACTGCCATAATAAAAAGTTACTGATGCGTCTTTCGCCGCCTGTTCTAATAAATAGATCTGGATCGGGTAAAGGTTGAGTTGATAAAAATTGATTAAATGATTTTTCATCCATTCTAGCAGAATTATCATTAATTGCTTGTTGTTGCATTTTTTTAGCCGCTTGTACTATATCCCAGCGACCGCCATAGTTTGCCGCGATAACTAAGCGCACACCTTTGCCCGAGGCCGTTAATGTTTCAACTTGTGTTATTTTTTTCTGTAATTTTTTAGAAAATGCGGTTCGATCGCCAATAAATTCTAAGATAACGCCATTTTTTGCTAATGATTTTGCTTCTTTTTCTAAAGCCAGCATAAAGAGTGTCATTAAACCGCTGACTTCTTCTTCTGGTCGCTTCCAATTTTCACTACTAAATGCAAATAGGGTTAAGCATTCCACACCTATGCTGTTGCACATTTTAATGATTTCTCTAACGGTCTCTACGCCTTGTTTGTGTCCGAATAAGCGAGGCCTACGTTTTTCTTTTGCCCATCGACCATTGCCATCCATAACGATGGCAATATGGCGTGGAATTATTTCTTTGGTTTTCTTGTCGTGACTGTTATTGCTCACTAAGTCCCCTTGTTGTTTTCGTTTATTATTTGATCTATGAGACGGATGCATCAATCAGTTTGAAATTTATTCACTACTTTACACTTTGGATTGACTAAGCCCTAAACTTCCATCAATTCACTCTCTTTTTTATCAATATGCTCATCGACCTGTTTAACATATTGATCCGTTAGTTTTTGAATGTCGCCTTGCGCTCTACGTTCATCATCCTCTGAAATATCTTTATCTTTTTCTAATGATTTGAAATCAGAGTTTGCATCGCGGCGAATATT
>JAGLDQ010000307.1 GCA_023145535.1 Cocleimonas sp.
GCAACACTAATACGCTTATCATTATCTTTTGAAAATAAACCAATGGTCGTAAATGGGGTCATAATAATACTTTATTTGGATTTTTTGACAGCCTGTGACTCTATTGCAATTACGAATCTAGTCACAATTATCATGTAGAGACGCTACACAACATCATATAAATATCATATCAGGAACATCGCTCCTATGCCTAACCAAGCAACCGATTTAAATGATCGCGCCAAACACTTATTAAAAGTACTGGTCGAAGGCTATATAGAAGACGGTCAGCCTGTTGCTTCAACCACATTAGCACGACGTAGCGGTTTACAACTCAGCCCTGCAACCATCCGTAATGTGATGTCATCGCTAGAGAAAAGTGGCTATATTCATGCACCTCATACCTCCGCAGGACGTGTCCCGACCTCACGCGGTTATCGCTTATTCGTAGATACCATGGTCAATATAAACCCGCTTGATGCACCTCTATTACAAGCGGTTGAAGACAAACTTAGTAGACAACAATCCGTTAATAGCTTAATCCAATCAGCATCAAGTGTGCTATCAGGAATCACCCAGTTTGCAGGTATTATTAGCATACCAAGAGCGCAAATGATCGCCATCCGCCATCTTGAGTTTCTACAACTTTCAGCGACACAAGTGTTAGTGGTTTTGGTCATGGCAAACAATGATGTGCAAAACCGTATTATTCAGGTGGATCGTAATTTAAGCAGCTCCGAATTACAGCAATCAAGCAATTACCTCAACGAAGTCTTAGTTGGCAAAGGCTTATCCCAAGCACGTCATGTTTTATTAAACGATATGAAACAAGTGCGTAAAGATATGAATCAAATGATGCTTTCAGCCATTGAGCTAGGTGAAAAAGCATTAGATTTGGGTGATGACAATAGGGCTGAAAACTGTCTTATCGCAGGTAAAACGAACCTCATGGACTATGATGATCTCGGCGATATTCAAAAACTACGCCAATTATTTAGTGCCTTTAATCAAAAGCGTGATGTCTTAAGTCTGCTGGATAAATGTCTACAAGCTGATGGTGTGCAAATTTTTATTGGCAAAGAATCAGGCTATACCATTTTTGATGATTGCAGCGTGGTAACCGCCCCCTACCGCTTAGATGATGATCAGATAGGCGTGCTGGGAGTTGTTGGCCCTAAGCGCATGCCATATGATCGAGTAATTCCTGTGGTTGATGTGACAGCTAAGTTATTGACAGCGGCACTGAAAACTCAAGAGTAACGGCTTGATATCCTCGCTAATGCGAAGATAACCTAACCCTTTTTTACTGTACTGCGCCTAAGCGCTCCTTAGAAGATTTATTTAACATTTCCTGTAATCCTTTCGCCTGCTCTAATGTTCTTTGCTCATGCTCAAGAAGATTAGCATATTGATCCGCCTCTGCTGTTGCAACACGCTTCTCCCCACAAGCTGATAAAATCACTAAAGATGCAAACGCAAAAACTGTTATTGGTCTTATTTTAGACATAAATATACCCCTATTTTGTTATTATTAAGTTCCGCTAGTGTAATCTGTTTATACGACAAAGACACAATCAAACAAGATAAGAGGTTGCTTAGAGGAACGCCTTATCATTTTTTTAGATACTGATAAAAATATTTTATGACAAATCATTATAATGATAGACTAATAATTGATTGATTATTGGTCATAACATTTAAGCTAAAAAAGTAAAACCTTAGCTTTTCCAGCAACCGATAAATAGACCGCAAAGACAACAACAATCATATTATGAAAATTAATCGTTTTATTCAAAGTAACTCTTTGGATAAAGAACTCAAAAAATCATCCATCACAGCGGCATTACCAACCCGCTCTAAATGGTCTTTGTCCAGCGTTCTCATCACGATTATTTTCAAGTTACTCAATCTGCTCAAATGGATAGTATTAAGCATCGTCATTTTATACCTAGCCATTTTACTTATCTTCCGATGGCTTCCCTTGCCAACCTCTGCTTTTATCTGGCATCAAAACCAACTAGCCGCCCACCAACCAAAGATATATCAACCTGCACGCTATGAGTGGATTAACTGGGAGGAAATATCGCCAGAAATAGCAGTAGCCGTTATGGCAGCAGAAGATCAACGCTTCCCAACACATTGGGGAATTGACACGATTGAATTGCGGAAAGTATTATCAACCGCCTATAAAGGAAAAGGCTCTGTACGTGGTGCGAGCACTCTGACACAGCAATTAGCTAAAAACTTATTTTTATGGAATGGGCGCAGTTACTCGCGCAAAGTAGTAGAAGCATTTATCGCCATTTCACTAGAGTTAGTTTGGTCAAAAAAACGCATTTTAGAAGTGTATTTAAATGTAGCTCAGTTTGCCAATGTTACTTTTGGGGTTAAAGCCTCTAGCAAATTATTATTTCATAAAGCACCCAAAGAGCTAACATTAGAACAAGCCGCCTTTCTAGCCGCCGTATTACCCACTCCCGCTAAATCAGATGTACATAATCCCAGTGATAGTTTGAAAAAAAGACAGCGCTGGATATTAAAGCAAATGAAACAATTAGGGGGGGTAGCTTACTTAAAGAAATTAAAAAAATAACACCCGATGGAATAAATCTCATTTAAAAGTGTTTGCCTTATTAGATGACGGCACTAAAGCACATCATCAAACACTATTTTAACTTTATTAATGAGCGTTCCCAATGACAAACACCCATCAAATTCATCTTAAACCTACGGCATTACTAACCACTTTCTCCTGCTATCACTCGCGATACCTCCCACTTCAGATCAATGTCATAAGACCTAAAAGCTCTGCGTAATGAGGATATTTGTGACTTTAAATCCTAAGATAAAAAATCACGACTCCTTAGTAAAAACATTATTTAAACAAAGAGAGAAATAACATGACTAGAAAACAAATTAGAATGACAGCGTTAACACTGATTATCGCCACTTCATCACTCAATGCAGAGACCAATAAAAATAAAGTACAACCTAATTTAGAAGGTATTGAATTACCTGAAAACTACAAAGACTGGAAGGTAATCTCAGCCTCACATCGTACCGATAATAAATCCATGCGTATTATCTTAGGCAATGATATTGCTATTAAAGCAGCTCGTTCTAACAATACAAACCCATGGCCTGACGGTACAATTTTAGGCAAACTAGTCTGGAAACAAACCGCAGAAGAGAATTGGCCTACCGCCATTGCACCCAAAGAGTTTATTCATGCGGAATTTATGATAAAAGATAGTAAAAATTATAAAGAGAATGGGACAGGATGGCGCTGGGCGCGCTGGCTAGGAAAGGAACAGAAACCCTACGGTGATGATAAAGACTTAAATCAATCTTGTATTGGTTGTCATACACCTGTTAAAGGAAGAGATTGGGTCTACACCACACCTGTCGAGCTACCCTAACACACCGTTCATTGAGAACAAGTAGAGAAGTGGTTGTCACCTCTCTACTTAAGCATTTGAACTAACAAAATTTTCTCCCAAAGTTAGCCCCCAAAACGTTAAAATAAAATATATGTCTCTATTTTTAATAGAACTGGAACACTCTATTCCAGCATTAAGACGCTACGCGTACTCATTAGTCTACAAACAAGAGGATGCTGATGATTTAGTACAAGATTGCTTAGAACGAGCGATAAAAAAACAATCCCTATGGCAACAAGGAACCTCCTTACGTGCTTGGCTATTTACCATGCAACACAACTTATACATCAATCAACTCAAAAAACGGAGCAGGCAACCCCCAATGAGCGCAGAAATAGAACCATTAAAACATAGCCTTGAGCCACATAAATCGGCAATTTTAATTCATGATATTGATGTTTGTCTGCGCCAATTACCTGATGATCAACGCCAAGTGTTACTCTTAATCACAGTCGAAGGATTTGCCTACAAAGAAGCCGCAAAAATAATGGATATACCCTTAGGCACGGTGATGTCACGTTTATCACGCGCTCGAAAATCACTCCAAGCCTTAATGAATGGCGAGACAATTCACTCACGACCTGTATTGAGACGCATAAAATGAATAACAAAAAAATTGAAATTCAAGAAGATGACTTGCATGCTTATATTGATAATCAACTCTCTGTGGAAAAAATTGAAGCCGTTGAAACCTTAATGCGTAACGATCCAGACATTGCACTACAAGTCTATGAATGGCAGCAACAGAATAAAGCCATTACAGCACTATTTTACAAAAATGAATCAACACCAATTCCTGAGAAATTAAAGCTCAATAATATTATTAAGAAAGCACAAAAAAAGAAGCCTAACTCACCTAAAATACCTTGGCACTATTCCACGGCGGCTTCCCTATTTCTACTTATTATAGGAGGTACACTGGGTTGGTTTGCACATGATTTATCGCAACCTATCACAAAAAATACCATCAATTTTGTAAACTCCGCCATCTCAGCGCATCAAGTTTATACCGTTGAAGTTTTGCACCCTGTCGAAATTAATGCAGATAAGCAAAAATATTTAATTACTTGGCTGTCAAAGCGCATTGGGCATTCCCTCGCAGTACCTGATTTACAAGACTATGGTTATAATTTTCTTGGTGGTAGATTACTATCAATGCGCGAAGGCAAAGCAGCGGCACAATTAATGTTTGAGAATAATGAAGGCCAACGCGTCACACTTTTGGTTTCTAAAAATAAAAGCTATCGCGACCAAGCCTTACATTTGAAAAATAGCAATGAGATTAATGCTTATTATTGGATGGATTCCAAGGTTGCTTATTCTATTACAGGAGAAATGAGTGCGGATGTATTGCGAAAATTATCAAGATCTGTTTACCAACAGTTGAATGAAAAATTACCCGATAAATTAGCCCGTTTATAGCGATATATTGCTTAAAAAATACAATCACTCTTTTCAAGGATGCTGTAGCGAAAATAATTAGTTTTCTTTTGATGTACTCATTTTATATCTCTCGAATAAATATAAACCATTGAGGATTATAATTTTCATCCAGTATTGTTGCAATTAATAGCCATCAATGTTTACTCTATTTCTTTTATCATCAATTACTTATAACGGTGTATACTGATTAAATATCATCAAGGAGATAGAAATGATTTCTAAAAAACATCTTATATGGATAATTAGCGGGGCAATCGTGGCATGGCTTGCAATGGGCTGCTCTATACTTGACAAGACATCCTCACCACCTCAAAAAACACCTAAAAAAATACTAATTTAGCACGAGCTGTTAATACTCGTGATCGATCACATCAT
>JAGLDQ010000308.1 GCA_023145535.1 Cocleimonas sp.
CTAAAAGTAGTTTACACTTTTGTTAATCGTAGGGTTGGTGTAGCTTGCGAAACCGACCCAAAGCACCGCCTTCTTTTTGTGGCTTGTGCTATCGCTTCAGGCTATGTCTGGCTTTATGTGAGTTCTACAAAGAGTCAGCATTGATTGAGACACTGCACTCGATCTTCGCTAAAATAAAAAAGGCCACCTGAGCAATCCAGTGGCCTTTTTTATTACCGATCGTGTTTTACAAAAACGTCTAGAAAAATCCTAATGGATCAGGGCTGTAGCTCACGAGCAAGTTTTTAGTTTGCTGGTAGTGTCCTAACATCATGCTATGGTTTTCACGTCCAATACCTGACTTTTTATAGCCTCCAAATGCCGCATGTGCAGGGTATAAATGGTAACAGTTTGTCCAGACACGCCCCGCTTGCACGGCTCTTCCTACACGGTAAGCACGGTTCATATCGCGCGTCCACAAACCTGCGCCTAGACCATATTCGGTATCATTGGCAATCGCGATGGCATCCGCTTCATCTTTAAAGGTGGTGATACTAATAACAGGGCCAAAAATTTCTTCTTGGAATACACGCATATCATTCGTGCCACTTAAAATAGTCGGCTGAATATAAAAGCCCTTATTTATTTCATCATTAGTTTCAGCAATTTCACCCCCTGTTAATACCGTTGCGCCCTCTTCTTTACCAATATTGATATACGAAAGAATAATATCAAATTGCTCTTTTGATACTTGAGCGCCGACTTGTGTATCGGTATCTAAAGGGTTTCCTTGTTTTATTGTTTGGGCTTTTTCAATTAAACGCTTTGTAAACTCTTCGGCAATACTTTCTTGAACAAGAATTCGTGAAGGACAGGTGCAAACTTCACCTTGATTAAAGAAGGCAAGCGCCGCCCCTTCGAGGCACTTTTCAAGATACGATGCTTCATGATTCATAATATCTTCAAAGAAAATATTCGGTGATTTTCCGCCTAACTCTACCGTTGAGGGGATTAAAGAATCCGCCGCACATTTAAGGATATGTTTGCCAACAGCGGTTGAGCCAGTAAATGCTAATTTAGCAATACGTGGAGAGGTCGCTAAGGCCTGACCCGCTTCAGGACCAAAACCTTGCACGATGTTAATAACACCCGCAGGAAGGAGGTCGGCAATTATTTCCATTAGCAAAGTAATGGATAACGGGGTTTGTTCTGCGGGCTTCAGTACAATGCAATTACCCGCCGCTAGTGCGGGTGGAATTTTCCATGCGGCCATTAGTAAGGGGAAATTCCATGGAATAATTTGTCCAACCACCCCTAATGGCTCATGAAAATGATATGCCACGGTATGTTCATCTAAGTCACTATTGGTTCCTTCTTGCGAGCGGATACAACCTGCAAAGTAGCGAAAGTGATCGGCTGACAAAGGCACATCGGCGGCTAATGTTTCACGCACACCTTTACCGTTGTCCCATGTTTCTGCAATCGCTAATAACTCTGTATTGGCTTCGATACGGTCTGCAATTTTTAATAAAATATTAGAACGCTCAGTGACCGATGTCTTGCCCCATGCATCTTTTGCTTCATGCGCCGCATCCAGTGCTAACTCTATATCTTCACTGCTTGAGCGAGGAAACTCACAAAAAACCTCACCATTCACAGGCGACATATCATCAAAATACTGACCTTTCACAGGGGCAACCCATTCGCCACCAATAAAGTTTTCATAACGCTTTTTAAATTGAACCGTTGACTCTGGCGTATTCGGGTTTGGATATAACATAGTTGCTCCTGTAGAGATTAAGACATTATCAATCTATTTTTAACGGTCGCCCTGTCTAAAAAAAGCCTAAAAGTCATGTGCTATACTTTTTACCGTCCTAAGGACTAAGGATTCAATAACACGCGAACTCTAACTTGCCTTTTTGTCCCAGCTTGAATGCTCTAAGACCGTTGCGTCGAATGACTGTGCGCCTCCTGATAGCATCCAATCTGAAACAAAAATTCTGAGTTATCGTTTCGGATGTTATTAGAGCCTCAGCCCTAAGCG
>JAGLDQ010000309.1 GCA_023145535.1 Cocleimonas sp.
ATGATGTGACTTTAATTTCCATCTGTTTTTTTGAAAGTCGCTAAATGTCACGATCTTGTCGCTAAAAAAATCAAACTCCCAAAATTTTGGGGTGCGGAATGTAGGATTCAAAACCGCATGGCCTATCAACACGCCTTCGGGGATGTTGAACATATAAAAAAGCTGATCAAAATCATTATGGATCAAACAAAAACGACCTTTGATGAGGCGTTGAAGGAAATAAATTATACGCAAATTTGGGCGAAATCGGTTGAGAGCTTAGCGCAGGCAAGAAAAGCTTGTTATCCATAAATAAATTGCCTTGTGCGACTAAATAGGCGTTTTATATCTGACAAAATGAGGTAAGCCGTGGGTATCAGTAATAAACTGAGTAGCGTAGCGTAAAGAATGCCAAACCCTAACGAGGCTGCCATTGGGATTAAAAATTGGGCTTGTGTGCTTTTTTCTAGTAGGAGCGGTGTTAATCCAAAGAAGGTGGTGAGTGATGTTAGTAGAATAGGGCGGAAGCGTGCTACGCCTGCAATCCGTGTGGCTTCTTCAATGGAAACGCCTTCTTTAAGGCGACGGTTGATCCAGTCTACGAGAATTAAACTGTCATTTACGACAACTCCTGCTAGTGCGAGCATTCCCATAATGCTCATCACACTTAATGTCATGCCCATGATCATATGCCCCAACAGTGCCCCAATAATACTAAAGGGAATGACCAGCATAACGATAATCGGTTGAGTGTAGGAGCGCAGGGGTATCGCAAGCAGGGCATAAATAGTAAAGAAGACAAAAATAATGCCGAAAAACAGGCTACTAAAGGCTTCTTTTTGTTCCTTCATTTCGCCGCCAAAGCTGTAATGAACGTTAGGGTAACGTTTAGTTAGTGTGCTGAGGTATTCTTCAAGATCCTCTTTAATACGATTGGCGTCCATTTTTGTTTTATCGGCATCTGCGGTGACTTCTATCATGCGTTGACGGTCTTTTCTATGAATGGTGGCGGTGCTTTGTCCCATCTCTAGATTGGTAACATTGCCGATAGGTACTTCTATGCCTTGTGAATTGCGTATCATCATTGCATCGAGGCTAGCAAGTGAACTGCGCTCTTCTTCAGGGTAGCGCACCACTACTCGCACGTCATCGCGCCCTCTTTGTAGACGTTGAGCTTCTGCACCAAAGAAGGCATCACGCACTTGTCTACCAAGGTCTTCGGCGGAAAGCCCTAGTAATTCTGCTTCGGGTTTAATGCTGAGAATAATTTCAGGTTTGCCGTCTTCTAAGGTGTCTTTAATATCATAAAGAGCGGGGTATTCTGCTAATCGTTCACGTATTTTTTCTGATACGGCTGCTAGATCCTCAACCCTACTTCCTATCAATTGAAGACTAATCGGGTCACCACTGCGTCCCATTTCTGCTCGAAAAGAGAGTTCTTTTGCACCTGCAATAGCACCGATTGTTTTACGCCATTCTGCGACTAATTGACGTGTACCAATATCGACTGATCGTGTCTCAGGAGGGACTAACTCTAGGCTTACCTGTCCAATTTCAGCTGTATTTGAGCCACTTCTGCCCACGCGCCAACCGACACTGGTTAGAATATTGGTGATGACTGATTTGCCTGTTTCAGCATTGGTGTATTTTTTCTGTAATGCTCTAGCAACGCTTGCCATCCGTTCAATATGTGCAGCAGTGACCGTTTCAGAGGTTCCTTGTTGCATAACTAATGTCACTCGTGCGGTTTCACTTTCGATTTTTGGAAAAAAAGTAAAACCAATCCGTCCGCTGGCAGCAAAACCGAGCATAACAATAGAAAAACCAATAAACAGCGCAAAGGTGAAATAACGGTGTTTTAATGCTTGAATCAAGAGAGGACGATAGAGAAGTACAATCGCTTTTTCCATTCCATCCGCGAATCCCTGTTGAAAACGTGTCCATAAGCCTGCTTTTTTTTGCTTGCGGATTTTTATATGACTTAAATGGGCAGGTAGGATTAATTTAGACTCGATCCAAGAGAACATTAAAACGGGAATCACGACCATTGGAATCTGTGCAAAGATCGGCCCTCTCGCACCTGCCATAAACATAAGGGGCATAAAGGCGACAACGGTTGTTAGTAAGCCAAAGGTGACAGGAACGGCAACTTCCTGCGCGCCACTAATGGCTGCATTTAAGCCTGATTCAGAGCGTTTTAGGTGAGTATAAATGTTTTCACCCGTGATGATCGCATCATCGACCACAATCCCCAGTACCAGTATAAAAGAAAATAAACTGATCAGATTTAATGACATACCAATTTCAGGCATGATAGCCAGTGCGCCCATAAAGCTGATTGGGATACCTACGCAAACCCAGATCGCCACCGATAAACGCAAAAATAAGGCAAGCACCAGAAAGACCAGCAATCCGCCTTGCCATGCGCTAGTTAATAAGGTTTGCAGACGCAATTTAACAATGCGTGAACGATCTCGCCAATAATCTAACGTAATTCCATCGGGCATCTTTGCTTTGCCATCAGCCACATAATCGCGCACTGCTTTGCCAATATCCAAGGCGCTTTGCATACCTGTACGGTAAACTTCGATAATAACAGCAGAGCGATTATTGAGATGAGTGATTAAAGGCTGTTCTTCAAAGCCATCTTTAATGAGGGCAATATCACCGAGGGTTAAACGGGTTCCATCAGTGCGCGTTAGGATGGTTATTTTTTTGAAATCAGCTGCATTATACGCTTGCCCTTTAGTGCGAATTAAGACCTCTCCACCGACACTTTTAATCGTGCCTGCGGGTAAATCCACTGAGGAACGACGCACTGCCGTTACAATTTGCTGAAAGCTGAGTCCATAGCGTTGTAGATTAAAACGGCTGATTTCAATCGCTAATTCATAAGGGCGAACACCTGTTAGCTCAACTAGACTAATTTCAGGCAAAGCAGCTAAATCATCTCGTACTTGTTCGCCTAAGCGGCGTAATTCAATTTCTGGTAGATTCCCCGAAACCGCCACGCTAATGACTTCTCGGCGAAAGTTCTGTACTGCATAACGAGGGCTATCGACACCGTCAGGAAAGGTACTAATGGCATCAATCTTATTTTTAACATCATCCAGCATATCGCGTGGACTTAGCCCTTTTTCAACTTCAACGGTAATCAGCGCAGAGCCTTCATAAGCAAAAGAATCCATTTGCTTAATGCCCTCAAGATCTGCAATCGCCTCTTCAACACGGATAATGACGGCTTCTTCAACTTCTGAAGGCGTTGCACCACGATAACTAATGCCGATATTAATAGCATCACGCTCAAAGCTGGGGAAAACTTCCAATGGAACACGTGTCATCATTGACCAAGCGCCAAAGCCCAAAATGACCATCATTAATAAATTCGCAGCCACTCCATTACGGGCAAACCATCCGATCATGCCATGCATATCAGTTGCCTTCGCTTATAGGGGTGGAGGGCGCTTTATGTTCAGCTCTTTTTTTCTTCATTTCACCCTTAATCTTCACCTTCATACCATTGCTAGCAAAGGTCAATGGAGTCGTTGAAATACGTTCCCCTGCTTTTAGCCCGCCCCTTAGCACTGCAATTTTCTCATCACGCCAAAGCACGTCCAACGGACGGCGTTCAATTGTATTTTGTTTCGAAATAACCAGCACTTCATCCTTACCGCGAATAATATTGCGTGGTAATACAATCACATCAAATAATGTCACTCCTTTGATTTCAGCTTGAACAAACTGACCGATTTTTAATGAGGGACGATTATCTTTTTGGCGTTTATAAGGATGGTCAATCTTAGCAATGACAAATTGCTGACGACTTTGTACATCAATATCCCCCTCAGTACGCACTATTTTTCCTTGCCAGCGATAAACACTCTTGTTGTGACCGCGTTGACGATTAAGGTTATTGATCAGCACAGAAACATCTGTTGTTGCAATAGGCTGCTTTTCCCCTTGATAGCGTTCAGGTAATTTAATAAAAGAAGCTTGAAGATCCGTTAAGGATAAACGTATTTCAACCGCATCAAGCGCATAAATTGAGGCAAGCGTCATCCCTGTAGAAACATATTGCCCATTATCCACCTGTTTTTTTAAAAATCGCCCTGCATAAGGGGCTAAAATAGTGGTTCGTGCCAGTTTAGTTCTAGCCTGTTGAATACGTGCCTTAATCGCGCCTAATGAGGCTTTTTTACTAGCCAATAATGCTTTTTTACTTTTTAAAAATGCTTTTTTACTATTCAGCGAAGCTTTCTTGCTATCCAGAGAGGCTTTTTTGCTATTAAGCGTCGCTTTTTTGGCATTAAACGTTGCTTTTTTGCTATTTAATGCGGGAAGGTGTAGAGCTAATGCTGAAGGTTTGTGCTGGCTACCTAATGTTTTCCAATCATGACGTGCTAAATCAGTATTAGCCTGCGCAGTCTGCACGCCTGATCGAGCCTCTTGCACCGCAGCCATTGCGCCTTGTATTGCGGCTAATGCTTCTTTTATCCCCGCTTGCCTTTCCTCTACCGTTGCTGCCGCCTCCTGAACTGCTGCCTGTGCTTCTTGAATAGATGCCTTTGCTTGCGTCAAATCCACATTAACCGCAATCAAATCCTGCTGATAATCTTCTGGATTAATTTGTATCAGCACGTCACCCTTTTGAAACGAGCCACCTTTATGAAAGTGAGGGGAAACCTTTGAAATACGACCACTAACCTCCGCAGTTAGCACTCCTTTCTTGGCAGCATCAACCACTCCTTGAGAGGGTATCATCACCGTATAATTTTGTGATTTTACCGTCATCGCCTCAACCGTTTGCAAAGAAGGAGGCTTGCTTCGACGCTCTTGTTTAGTAGAGGTGGCCATTAAAAACTTAGCTATAGCTATAGCAATAACAATAGCAATAATAGGGAGTAATATTTTAAGCAGAATACGCAGTAATCGCAGCATTGTCATAACCATTAAAAGATAAGCGCGGTTAATGTAACGACATTAAAAAATAATCTCAATGACTTCTCGCCAGCAATTCAGTCTGAAAAATAATAACGTTAAATATC
>JAGLDQ010000031.1 GCA_023145535.1 Cocleimonas sp.
TCTGGATTTTCAAAGAATATATAAGGCGTAGAGTAATCGCTCAATTCAAAATAAACCTTCTTTTCGCCTTTATCTACTTTGCCATTAAGATTAGCATCTAAAATTCCATAGCCATAACGATAAGGACGATCTCGATCACTGCTCGTTCCAACAGCCGTTGATAATTTATCTATTTTCATAAAACGTCTTACCAGCTTATTGCCAGCATAGATTTCTAATACGCCATCGGTTCCCGTCCAATTATTTATGGCACGACCAAATTTATTCTGTGTTTCCTGTGTGCAAGCAATAGACAAGCTTGCAACGATAGCGATTAGTAATAAATTACGAATATTCATCATTTTCCCTTGGTAAGTGAAATTAAAAAATTCTCAAAATAATAACATACTTTTAGCTGAGTTCTGTAAGTACTCGTACGCCAAAAGTAGCGTCTAACAACGGACAGAGTAGAAACTAATATAAACCGATATTTGCCAACGTTAGGCGCTACATATTTATGTTTCATTCGGTTATAATTATGAGCATTACCCGCTACTAAAATGGTCTCAAATAATGTCCACCCCCGATATTGATGCTGTAAAAAAATACCTTCTTTCCTTGCAAGACGCTATCTGCACCCAACTGGCAGAGGAAGATGGCAAAGCTGAATTTATAATTGACGAATGGCAACGCCCTGAAGGAGGTAAAGGCATGCGGGGAAGTGGACGCACACGTTTATTAACGGATGGCGCGGTCATTGAACAAGGTGGCGTTAATTTTTCTCATGTCTTTGGCGACAACATGCCTGCCTCTGCGACTGCCCATCGTCCTGAGTTGGCTGGACGTAGCTTTCAGGCATTAGGCGTTTCGCTGGTCATTCATCCTCATAACCCCTATATACCCACTTCTCATGCTAATGTGCGTTTTTTTATTGCTGAAAAAGAAGGCGCTGATCCTGTGTGGTGGTTTGGGGGCGGATATGATTTAACACCTTATTATGGCAATGACGAAGATTGCATTCATTGGCATAAAACAGCACAAGCGGCTTGTGCGCCCTTTGGTGAAACGCGCTATGCCGAGCATAAAAAATGGTGTGATGATTATTTTTATTTAAAGCATCGTGATGAACCCCGTGGCATTGGTGGCTTGTTTTTTGATGATCTTAATCAAGATGGATTTGAAGCATCTTTTGCTTATTTGCAAAGCGTTGGTGATAGTTATATCCAAGCCTATCGCCCTATTATGAGCAAGCGAAAAGCGCTTGAATACAGTGAACAGCAAAGAGATTTTCAGCTTTATCGCCGTGGACGCTATGTTGAATTCAACCTTGTTTATGATCGCGGTACTTTATTTGGTTTGCAATCAGGCGGGCGCACCGAGTCTATTTTAATGTCCCTGCCTCCTTTGGTTAAATGGCGCTATGACTGGCAGCCAGAAGAGGGTTCTGAAGAAGAAAAACTCTATAGTGATTATTTACGCGCTAGAGATTGGGCATTCATGTAAGCCCCCCATTAATAATCAAATACTTATAGAAGATATACGCTATTTTAATTTAAGATGTATTATTATTAATCACAAAGTGCTATTATTTTAGATATAAATAAAATTATTTAGAATATAAGGATATTTGATCCAAAAGGAATAGGAATATAGTAACCACTTAAGCCCTTTATAAAAAGTATGACTAAACAACATGGGTATTCAAACCATTTTCCACTCCTCATACTTTTATGCAAAGGCTTCTAATTATAAAGACCTCTATTATGAATATGTCATCCGACGCCAGCACGTTAAAAACCTCGTATCAAACACACTCATTACTTTTTAAAAATAATCATTCTAAGCTGGAAAAGTTATCTTTAACAGCACCTTGGAAAAAACTTAAAGAGTTACTGCATGGCTCATCTAAAACAATTGGCAAGCCATTCCGCAATCCTATTTTAATGATGAAACTTCTGGTTCTTCAGGAGTTACTGCATATCAACATAGAACAACTTCAAGAACATTTAGATGAACACTACAACCTGTTTGTCTTTTTAATACCTGGAATGGAAAACGGCATACCCGAACAAGCTGAAATAGAGAGGTTAAAACAATGCTTACAAGAAATGAATCTGCTCTATCCCTTTCTCAGTGAGTGTGTTGAAGTCCTTGGATTAGATCGTTCAAAGATAAATTTATATGACTATTATGGTCATAAGTCATCCAAAGAATACTCCCCTCCTTGTGATTTGCATTCACTCGCATGCCCCCGTTGTGGTAGAAAGAATTTACACATTAGGGAGCAATCATTTGTGACTAAAATTTTTAGTAAAAAGTCATCTTATACCTGTAATGTCTGCACTTTACATTTCGTACTGTAAAATACGGGAAAATTTGAATCATCCAAACGGCACTTAAGAATAAAATAGAGCATAAACAAAAAAGGCTTGCTCTTCATACAGAGCAAGCCTTTTAAGTGATCGATGTTTTTCTCTATAACATGATTAATCTCATTTTAACCACGTTTTGAACGTCTTGATTTTCCAGCAACTCTTAAGCGTCTGCCTGTTTTAATTCGTGAGCCTCGTATTCTATTCAAACGCTTTAACTTCCTTACGGTTGTGCCGTAACGTGATGCAATTCTCGATAAGCTCTCACCACGACGAACGCGATGTGTGCTTCGGCTTCTCTTGTAACGACGATAAGAGCGAGTTGCACGCGAGTATTTTGCTATCTGTATGGGGCTTACTGTTGGCGCACGCTGAATGGCTCTTTGCATATTTCCAGCATATTGTCGTGGAACCAGAATTTTTCGAGTCATTGACGGCATCGTAACGCCATATTTAAAGCCAGGATTCAAACGCTTGACAACGGATGGACTCAGTCCTGCAATACGCGCCACTTTTTTTAGATCGACGGCTTTATTGAAGTGAACCTGAATTAGTTTAGGCGTATTAGCGGCATGAGGTAAACGTATACCAAAGGATCTGGGGGAGCGGATAACTTCTCTATAAGCCAATAATTTTGGTACATAGTTTCTGGTTTCGCGCGGTAGCGATAAACTCCAATAATCTGTCGGTAAACCTCTCGCTCGATTTTTTGCTATTTCTCTCTGTACTCGATTTTCACCACAGTTGTAAGCGGCTAACGCAAGAAACCAATCACCACGAAACTCACGGTGTAATTTTTGCAGATAATCCATTGCCGCTCGGGTCGAAGCAATCACATCTAAACGACCATCATATCCACGTGTCTG
>JAGLDQ010000310.1 GCA_023145535.1 Cocleimonas sp.
GATGAAATTATTGGCTATATTAGTATCGGACGCGGTATTAAAATTCATCGCACGGACTGCACTAATGTACAAGAAAAAAACCTGACCTCAGAACAAACACTTCGATTGACAGAGGCAAGCTGGGGAACGGAAACAACAGCTTACACGGTTGATATACAAGTCACTGGCTTTAACCAGCCCGGTTTTTTACGCGATGTTGCGGATGTTTTCGCGAAGCAACAAATTAATGTATCGAATATTTCACATGCTAAAGGCAAAACAGATTTGATTTCGATTCTTAATTTTGAAGTATTAATCGAGAATCTAAAAAAGCTTTCTGGGGCATTGGAAAGAATTGAAGAGTTGCCGAATGTAATGGATGTGAGGAGGAAAAACTAAATGGCAGGAATACGCTTTATTACACCCAATGACTATGATGAATTAGCGGTCATGGTGGGTGAGTTGTTAGAAGAAATTATACAGTTAATTAAAGAACCTGTCTTTGAATTTGATCAGGCTGAAATGGCTAAGCGTGCCAAACAATGGATTGAAGATAAAAAATATTGGGTATTTATAGCGCGGGATAACAATAATCAGGCGGTTGGTTTTGTCTCTCTTTATGAAAGCTATGCCTTGTATGCAGAAGGTGCTTATGGAACGATTCCTGAATTATATGTACGCCCTAAATATCGCTCACAAAATATTGGCAAAGACTTGCTGGATACTGCCATTGTGTTTGCACGGCAGAAAGAATGGAAGCAGCTAGAAGTGACCACACCACCGCTACCTGAATTTGCCAGAACCTTGCAATTTTACCGTGAGCATAATTTTCAAATCACTGGCGGGCGTAAGCTGAAGCTAAAAGTATAATGCGTGTTTGCCAACGTTGACTATCATTGCTATAGGGATTAACCTTAGATTAAGCTAAAAATTTAAACAATAAGACGGAATGCTAGAACGCTATGTACCGTATTGCACTTAAAAATACACACAGCGATACCCTGACAACATGACTAAAATTATTGTAACAAACGATAAAAAAGGACTCCCAAATGAACGACATATTCATCAGCCACAGCAGTAAAGATAGACCTTGGGTTTCTTTATTGGCCAAAGCACTACAAGCTGAAGGCTATCGCGTAGACTGGGACAAAAAACACCTAACCGATGATAACTTCGCACACGTTATCCAAGATACCTTAGATCACTGCAAATGTGTTATCACGGTCTGGTCAACCCACTCCACCCAATCATTTGGTGTCAAAGCTGAAACGCTCGGTGCAATGGAGCAAAACAAATTGATTCCTGTGTTATGCGAATATGTTATCCCACCTAATCCTTATGCGAGTCTGGCGACAGAATCATTACAAAGCTGGAGTGGTGATCAAAATGACCTGCACTATCAGCATCTGCTACAAACTATTAGAAAATTTACCCAGCCCGAAGCCACTTTGCAAGCGGGAAAATACATTGATAATAATGATGATACCATCACGGATTGTAGTACTAATCTAATGTGGAAAAAATACAGCGAAGGACAACGCAGTATTACTTGTGGCAAAGGAATGGTACGTCAATACTCATGGGAAAATGCCGTGAATCGTTTTAAACAAAGTAGTTTCGCAGGCTATAACGATTGGAGGCTACCCACGATTAAAGAATTACGCTCTTTAACTTCTTGTGATCGTAAAGTTGCCTCACCACTGATTAAAGCGCGCCATGCAACCACTTTGCTACGCAATAAATGTGCAAAACCGACGATTAATCATAACGTCTTCCCTAATACCTCACCCACTCGTTACTGGACATCATCCACCTTTTTTAATAAAGATGATTATGCATGGGCATTACATTTTGACTCGGGTAATGATGAAGAAAGTCTTAAGTATTATAATGCGAGTGTGCGCTTGGTTAGAAACAGCGAAATGCTTGATCAAGGAACTATTCGATTATTTAATCGTTCGACGGGATAAAAGTAGTTTCTTTCTGGGCATCCTTCATATTTCAGTTGACACTTTATTCTCTTTTGTAGGGGCGGTTCCGCAAGCTATACCGACCCTACGATTAACAAAAGTAGACTCATCGTTTCTTCTGAAGTGCCTATTGTCAGCGCGCCTTAGCTTCCTATCCACAAATCCTCGTGGAATTTTAGTTATCGTCAGTTAATTATTATAATGTTATTCCTAATTAAGTTCATTCTTTAACGAATCCATCATGGTTTTCCTCTGCCTGATATGGCTTAACCTCTGGGGTAATTGATTAACCTGTGAACTTATTAGGGTTGGTATAATCAAACCACAATAGAATGGCAGTCTGTTCCTACAAGGAAACTAATACGTCTACTGGATATAACAGAAAAATACTTAAAACCAGAAATAGCGATGTGATTTAAGGTTTCGACCTGATTCATTGTGATTTTACTGACGAAGTAAACGCCCTAATAAACAGACTTTGGGATGAGCTGTAAACACTTTTCTTCCTAACGAAAGATGCCTAAAATTCATAGGAATTATAAATATGTGTATTCATACGCTAAAATGGCTATTGCCCTTAATCATTATTTTCTCAAACTCTGTTTATGCGGAGGCCATTGGCGATAAGGAAGGTTATTTAAAACAAGTTTCAAGTCAGCAACTCGATAGTCAGATTCATGACTATCTCATTGAAAAAATTAAAATAGAAAACCCTCAACCTTATACGGATAAGGAAATACACAGCCATCCGGCAATCTGGCGTTGCACCAAAGCAGTGAAACATAAGCATCATGGTGCGCGTAATCATTCACATACACACAATTGTCCAAATATATACAGACGTGAAAGAGGGTTGCCAATGCCTGTCAGACGCGCTCCAAGGGCAATGGCTAAACGAGCAGCAAAACCACAAGCATCTTCAACTAATGTTCAAGAAAAAGGCGTGGATGAAGCAGATTTTGTAAAAACAGATGGACGTTATTTATTTGCAATTAGCAATAATAACTATGCTCAAAGAGCGGCTGGTGTACGTATTTTTGATACCCAGTCAGGCTCAAAACAGCCTCGACAAATATCTGCTATTGGCTTTCATAAAAATATGCGTGTGGAAGGCATGTATTTAATGCCTCACAGTCATAAGCTGATTATTATCGGAAATAGTTATAGAAAGCCGCTAAGGAATAAGTATTCCCGCTGGTCAGGGACAACCCATGTTATTAGTGTAGATATTCGCAATAAAGCCAAGCCAAGCGTACTCAAGCATGTGCAAATGGAAGGGCATTCAAAAACAACTCGGCGCATTGGCAATCAACTCTATCTTGTGCTTTCTGGTGGTCGTGTCTCTTTTCCTGAAACTTATAAAGTCCTAGAAACGCCTAAAAAAATGACCGAGGCGGAGTATAGAAAAGTTAAACAGGAAATGATTGCCGAGATTAAAAAATGGAGTATTAA
>JAGLDQ010000311.1 GCA_023145535.1 Cocleimonas sp.
GAGTTCTTCTAATGCTTCAGGCACATCTTCACGACGCGCAATATCAAAAGACAGTTCAAAAAAGAAGCGACTACCCTCATCTAGCTCACTTTCGACCTGAATTTTACCGCCCATCAGTTCCACAAGACTTTTACTGATGGATAAGCCTAACCCAACACCATCGCTGGAGACTTTGCCGTTATGTTTGACTTGTTTGAAGGGATCAAAAAGGTGATCTAAGGTATCGGGCGGAATACCGATTCCTGTATCGGTTATCTCAAACTGGAGCAGGACACGCTTTGTTTCCGTCTCAGGTGTAGGCAGTTGTTTGATTGCTAAGGTAACGCTGCCATTTTGGGTGTATTTAAGGCTGTTGGTGAGTAAGTTGATCAAAATCTGTGATAAATGCCCTCGGTCACCCATGATATTAAGGCTCAACGCATCGGTCTTTTCTAAGTGTAACGGTAAGCCTTTTTGTTCAGCATGTTGTTCCAGCATGTCATGAATCGAATGCATTGCGATGCCCACATTAAAGCCCTGATGTTCAATTTGGAAGCTCTGATTTCTGACTTTAGCAAAATCTAATACATTACTAATTAATTGCATCATATGCTGTGAGGCTAAGTCTAACTTGCCCACATAGCGCTGTTGCAGGGTATTTAAAGGGGTGAGTTTTAGGAGTGTCCCCAACCCCACAAGGGCATTCATGGGTGTGCGTAACTCATGGCTCATCATGGCTAAAAACTCATCTTTTGCTTTTCCTGAAACCTCAATCAATTGCATTTTTTCTCGTTGTAAACGTACCCGTTCTGCTTGTATGACGGCCAATAACAGCATAAAACTTAAGGTTGACACCGCTGCCAAGGCATCGTCACTCGCTTGGCGGATCTCAGGGAAAAATAATAAAGTGAGAAGCCCCAATAGATTCGTCACGGTTGGAATGGCATACGCGCCTGTAAAATAGAGTGCGATTCTACTTTTTTTCTTCCAAGCAATATAAAGACTTGAGAAAAAAGTAACGAGTACGATTAATAAAGCGACGAGCAAGGTAATAGCGCCACCACTAGGACTTGCGCCTGCAGTGAAAATTAAAATGAGACATAACCAGAAGAAAAGACGAAACAAGAAATGGATAATGGGGGTATCTTTTTTAACGTCGAGTATTTGCCGAGCAAAGACGACATTAGTCATCAACGCAATATTCAGTGCGGCGGCAAAGAAATAATGCCCTGAGCCTAAAATAGGCAGCCACTCAAAGACGGGATTTGACTGATGTGTCACGACAATCATCGCCAAAATATTAACCGCCAGCGTGATATAGCTGGTCTCTCGTAAAATGACAAACATGAATAATTGATACAGGGCTAAGATCAACATGCCAATATAAAGCGCGCCGAATAAGCGATAGTCTTTATTACTTCGCTCGATCATGTTATCCGCTGCCACAAACTCTATTGGTAACGCAACAATGGAGTCGCCATTAGTGAGTCGAAAATAAATATCCACGGGTTCATTGGGAGGGAAAGTAATCGACCATGCGTGACGGCGATAGTCTTTCAGGGGTTTAGTCACCTGTTGGGTAATCTCTTTTCCCCGCGAGAGAACATAGAAGTCAAGCTCGTCACTGAGCATGGCATCTAGGAGCAAGTACCATTTTGTATGGGATCGATCAACCACTGAAAATTTTGCCCACCATATGGAACGCGAGCGTCCAAAATTGGCAATGGGTTTGGTATTTTTTATAAATTTATTGGCATAATCAGGAGATAATAGTTCGTTTAAGGTCAGTGTATGTGAGGCATCCTCTAAATAGCTGACAGAGTAAGCGGCTGAAAACGTCGATTCTTGATCCGTTAACGTTAATAATGATGCCTCATTTTCATTGGCTGAGGCGGTTAATGATGTTAACAAAAACAAGATGAAGAAGAATAGAGCCTTAATGTTGATGTTAGTCACCCTCTGTTAACGTTGAGTTTTACTGCCTAGCGCATTATCTTTTGATAATGATTTGAGTATCCGCCTGCCTGAGGGGAATAGCGAATAGTTTACAGCATCCTTATCGTTTTAATGACCCTCGCATCAATATCTTTGATTTTATTCCCCAATTAGCGTGACGGGGTTTGTAACCCCGTTGCAACGTTTTTTTTCTAGTTACGTGGCTCCAGCCGC
>JAGLDQ010000312.1 GCA_023145535.1 Cocleimonas sp.
GAAGTTGCTAATCTTCTTTATATCCCTGTAGAAAAAATGGTTTTGGGTTGTATTTTAATCATAAATATTCCTTTAACCTTGTTAATCCGCTCGATAATTATACTTCTATATAAGCTATTGCTTAATAAGCATTAATTAATATACAAGTAAAAATAACAACCTATCAGGGCTAAAAAATACGAATAAATTTAACTAATATCCTATAAATAATTAAAATAAGCTTGAAATGAGTGTGTTTTTTGTGATAAATTTTACTTATTAGTTTAATGTATGAAACGTATTGATATGGATCGTATGTTTCACTCACCATAGGGCTATGGTGAATTTGAACTAATCATAAGTTTTAGATTGGGGACACCAACTGGGCTTTATCAGCGAAACGAATGGAAAGTGTATTTTGTGCACTTTCCATTGGTGGAGCTTTTATTTTTTTAGTAGCTTTTTGATTTGAAAAAGACGCTCAAGCGGTTCCATAATCAATAGCTTATAATGTTGCTGTCGATCAACAGGCAATATTTCACTTAAACGGCACCCTAGCCAATCAGGATTATCCCAATCTTCTTCAAGCTCCTCTTTGTAACGGCTCATCCCTTCACGCGCGATATAACTTCGTAAAACCTCTTGAAGCACTTGATATTTTTTAGGTAACTTAAACGTTTCTATTGCAGGAAGTGACTCTATTTGTGCAATAATCAAACTATCAGTACGTGTTTTATAGCGCCTGATATTAACCATTGCTCGACCACGACAACGCATCTCTAATATCCCTGAACGGGGCATATCAAAATCCACCATATAAGCCAGTGTTCCAATGTCATTAAAAGGTGTTGAGTTTATATTTTCAGTCTGATCGATACGTGATACCACAACAAATGGTTTTTCATGACGAGTACAATCGCTAACCATTAAGAGGTCACATGGTTTTATTACCTTTATGGTCATTAGTCCATTAGGATAGAGGACGCTATTTACTGGAAATAAAGTTAACTCTGTTAGCATCTTTGTACTACTTTACGCGAAAGGGATTTCTATCATGATTTGTCTTGATCATTTTAGGCAAGGTTTGAATTATATACCTATTCACATTCAGTATTTGTCTTAAGTTTGCAAGTTTTAAGTCTTCCGGTAATAGAAACCGTCATTTTTTTCTTAAAGTGTGAGTCGTCTCGGCCCACGCTAAAGCTAGAAAGACCCGCAGCAAATGGACGACCTGAAACAGCATAAGTATATTTATCTTCCGCTCCGCCATTACCTACAATGGCTAATTGCTTAAATCCATTATGTACATTAATGATAATATCCTTATCATCGGTACCATCACCATCAAAATCACAGGTGGTAACGGTCGTATCAATCGCGCCATCACCATCACAATCAGAAAAAACAACCCAACCTTTCGCATAATTATCTAATGTGCCATCACATGATGTCCCTGTATCGCTGGCACATAGACTAACAGGAATCGTGCGCGTTACGGCTTCACTTCTTGTTAGCATCATTGCGGATATAAATTCATTGGTTGCCGAAGAGATGCGGTTTCTTTCTATCATCTTAGAAAAGGAAGGAACGGCGATACTTAATAAAATGCCTGCGACGGCAACCGTGACCATCGCTTCGATTAACGTGAAGCCCTTTTTTTTTCTGATAGTATTCATTATTCGACTCCAAGGAAGATGTTATTAGGAAATTTCAGTACGTGTCATTCCTGAGATAAGTACCCGCCCAAAATTAATTTAACCACTTTACGTCCTATTTTTCGATTTTTTGCAGGGTTGCTCTGGTCATATCACTCACTATGCTCCCGTCACAACCCCTTGATGTTCAAAAACAGGCCATAAAATTTGGTTCGGTTTATTTTGTTTGGGGACGTAAAAGAACAATTAAAGCACAATCCGAAGTCACTCAAAGGATAAAAAGATGAACGGAAAAGAATTAATCAATTCAAATAAGCTGTTTAGCATTGCTGAAAATATCAGTGCTACTTTACAAACAACAGTCCAATTTAAGCAACATGAATCGATCAGTGGTGGATGTATTAATCAAGTGTCAAAAATTAGTGATGACAAGGGGAATCAATGGTTAATAAAAGAAAACAGCCCGCATTTGCTGGATATGTTTATTGCTGAAGCGGATGGGCTAAATGAAATTTACAATACCCAGAGTATTCGCTGCCCAGAAGTCATTTGTTATGGAGAGACTCAGCAAAGTGCTTATTTGGTGATGGAGTATATTCCCTTAACTCATGGAAGTGGCAATGCGTTAACCGCTGAAAAGCTGGCAATCATGCATCGATGCCTGTCAAAAATTCATGGTTGGCGCAAAGATAATACCATTGGTGCAACACCACAGAGCAATGTGCAAAGTACGTCATGGGTTAAATTTTGGAAACAGCAACGGCTACTGCCACAACTCAAGATGGCATTAAAAAAAGGCTATTCATCAACTGATTATGATCACGGGCTAAGACTCTGTGACAAGTTGGATCACTTTTTTAGTCATTATGACCCCATGCCATCCCTATTGCATGGTGATTTATGGGGCGGAAATCAGGCGTATGACGCGGATGGCAATCCTGTGATTTTTGATCCTGCCGTTTATTATGGTGATCGCGAAACAGATATCGCGATGACTGAACTATTTGGCGGCTTTGGCGCAGACTTTTATGCGGCCTACAATGAGCATTTTGCACTCAATGAGGGCTATAGCACACGTAAAACACTCTACAACCTTTATCATACTTTAAATCACTATAATTTATTTGGCGGCGGTTACGCTTCACAAGCAGCGGGAATGACGAGACGTTTACTCGCAGAAAGTTAGCAACA
>JAGLDQ010000032.1 GCA_023145535.1 Cocleimonas sp.
GACTGTACTTCTAGTCCCCTCTTATGTAATGCCGCACATAAGCCCAGCGATAGTGTTGTTTTACCTGATGATTTATGAGCAGCAGAAATATAGATTCTAGACATAATGGGATCTATTTAAAATAGGGATACTATGGAGTATGTTTTAAGATTAATAAAACATCAAGTTTACACTTTCAGGAAAACAAAATATGTCAGAAAACACAGATTGCCCTTTATGTTCAACAAAAGATATGGTTATTGAAAAAGGTCAGCCGATAGAAAACGAGCTTGCCTATGCACTAACTGATACTAACCCCGTTAGCCCTGGCCACTGCTTAATTGTGACACGCCGCCATGTGGCTGAATTTTTTCAGGCGACCAAAGAGGAAAAACTAGCGATTTTTGATTTAGTGGATAAGATGAAAGCAATCATCGACGAAAAACATAATCCCGATGGCTATAATATTGGAGTAAATATAGGCAAAGCAGCAGGGCAATCCGTACCGCATATCCATATTCATATGATGCCACGCTATACAGGTGATATAGAAAATCCAAGAGGGGGAGTACGTGGGGTGATACCCGCTAAACAAAAGTACGAATAGCGTCGTATTTATGGAGTGAGAGATCAGCGATCTTAAGCATCGCTCTATTCCTTAGTGTTTAATCTGCTACGGATAGCAATATCCTATCAGAAACCTAATCGGAGAATGTCACACTGACTTAAGGCGCTCTAATTTTCTTACTTATAACCTATCAATTCATATTGATAGAAGTTTTTTGTATTTGAATTTAAATGAGCAAAGGTATGAAGTTCAAATAAAGAACAACAGCATTTTTATACAAAGTGATTAAAAATTGATTGAATAAAATAAAATAATACTGTATATACAAAACTCATACATATGCTTTATATGTTTCATTTGTCAATTTTATTTCAGGAGATTGTATGAAGATAACAGGACATAGATTGTATGATAATGATGCTATACCGTATAGACCGAGTAAAAACTACACCAAAAACTTAAAACTACGCCCCGAATATTTAGTCATTCACTACACGGCAGGGACAAGTGCGGAAGGTAGTATCAATTGGCTTACGAATCAACAATCAAAAGCGTCAGCTCATCTTGTTATTGCAAGGGATGGCAGTATTACCCAACTTCTTAGTTTTGATAAAGTGGCATGGCATGCTGGGAAAAGTCAATGGAAGGATAAAACGGGCTTAAATAAGTATTCTATCGGCATTGAATTAGACAATGCCGGACAGCTCAAAAAAACGGGTGATAAGTGGACGCATTGGGCTGGTCACGTCATCGATAGTAACGAGGTGATGATTGCACAACATAAAAACCAGCAACATCAAACAGGCTGGCATAACTTTCCTCCTGAGCAAATAGAAAGCTTGATCGCTGTTTCTAGCCTTTTGTTAACAAAATATGGCTGCAAAGAAATACTGGGGCATGATGATATTGCACCGACACGCAAGACAGACCCTGGCCCTGCTTTTCCGATGCAATCCTTTCAGTCTCTAGTGATGGGAAGAGCATTTGATGAGGAAGATGACGCCATTGAAGAGGATTATTCCGACCATATTCCTATCCGTTCCTTATCTAGGCAACAACACAACGGGATGTTTAGTCCCTATATTTTGAAACAAACCTTTAAGAAATTTCTTATCGATCATAGGATTTATAAATTCTCAACCGATGCAATTCATGTAAGAGACGATAACATTGAGATTAGGTTTAATGCTTTTGGCAATATAACGGATCATAGTGATAGCGTACTTGCACATCGAGATGCTATTCAGCTTATACCGCGAGATGGACGCTTATCAGGAGGTATTCTAAGAAATATCAGCATTCATAATGCAACCATAAAATCAGACCAAGCACATTTACAAGCAATCTTTGCCAGTGATGGTCGCTTTGAACAAATTACGATAAAAAATGCCAATCTATCTACAAAAAGCGTTCATGGCATCACCTTTAATGGTTTACTTAGCGGTACGATTACGGGTAATACCTGCTCAGAAAATGCATTAATCACCTTGAATCCGACGCGACTAGGGGGAGGAGTATCGAATATTTGGATTGCTAGTGAATTAGATCGTCCTGATGTGTATCAAAAAATCAGAGGAATTAATGACAATTCAATCGACGTTATTGATAATAGAAATATTTTTAATGATGATAGCCTAGAAAAAGATATTTTTCTAAATCGCTATATTCATGGAAAAGAAAATGGACTCGTTATTAAGAACTTTTCATTTGCCACATTTGAAACGATTCTAGACATTTTTGGCTTAGATAAAAATAATCCAAGTGATATTACCACGGCTGTCTTACTGTCTGTTGAAACACAGGAAGAGTCAGAGATTATTTACGCAAGCTAAAGAGTAGGCTAAATTATTGAACGCTTATAAAAAAACAGAGAGATAAGGTGGGATTCTCCCACCCTACTTTGGCTTTTAGCCTTGCGAAAAATTATTTATTATTCATAATTTCATCAAGACTTGGATCTGCACCTACTTTGCCACCCAATGCAATTTCTTCATCCGTTGCATCTCTGATATTTAGCACTTCAAGCTTAAAAACAACTTCTCGCCCACACAGCGGATTATTGCCATCAACAGTTAGGGTTTTATCATCAAAGCGCGTCACAATAAAGTTTTTAGGCTCCCCTTTTGAATTTTCCATGGTGATGGTTGTACCCACTTGATGAAATTCTTCGGGTACATTTTCAATTTTATCCGTAAAAACTAAGGTCTCATCTCTAGGGCCATACAAGGTATCACAGTCGATTGGCACTTTAATAATATCACCAATAAATCGCCCTTCTAGTTGGTTGGTCACTTCATCGGATAACATCGACTCAGTCCCTTGAACATAAGCAATGGGATACTCGATTGATGTAAAAACATCTTCTGTTTTTTTATCAACGACTTCATAGCGAAGCTCTACTAATTTGTTCTTTTCAATAAATTCTTTCATAATAGTTTAGAACAGTGTTGCACCAAAAATTTTAATTTCATCATCTTCATAACCCAAAACTAATCGACCTAACCATTCGCCAGGTTTCTTCTTATTCGTTTGTTTATAAATAACGGTAACATGCTCGCCACGACGAATCATTCCGAGATAATCATAATCGGTCGATAGGTTTTTAGTTAGCTCACTTTTCGCAAACTGCTTGCCTATCTCTACTTCATTTGCTGCTAACTTCATTGCACTCGAAAAATTACGCGTAAAAGCACCATAATTTTTATTATTAGAGTATTTAATTAAATCATCCCAGAAAGGATGCGCCGCCTCTAAAATTTCTTCATCAGTTTTTTCAATAATATTCATTCAGTATTCTCCAGCCTAAAACCGCATGTGTCCACAGGTTTAGGTTCACATAAAAAAAAAGACCAACAATTAGTATGCTGGTCTTTTTTATCAAGTCAAATAAAAACCTAGATTTTTATTATCCTTTCTTCTCTTCTTTTTCATCAACTAAGTGATAAAGAGGCGCTTTCTGCATCGTATATGCACCTGTCTTAGGATCACGATGAGAAACGGTTAGCACATGCCAATCTTCGTCATCTAGATTCATTGCGTCACCACGATAGTAGTAACCAGGCCAGCGTGTTTCTTTACGGAATAAGGTATGTTGGAATACACTTTCTGACGTAAGGAAACGATGCTTTAATTCCCATGCGCGTAATAGCTCATGAATATCTTCAGCTGCAATTTTCTCTAAATCTTCTTCGAAAATTTTCATTTTCTTAAGACCGATATTAAGCAGTTTTTCGTTGGTCATGTAGTTCACACCAAAACCAGCGCAATACTCATCCATCATTTTCTGTAAACGATCAAGTCCCTGTCTTGGATTAATGTAGTGTGGATTAACCGAGCCCGCAACAATTTCGTTACGAAAAACCTTGTAGTGCTCCATTGGCTTGTAGATCTTTTCTTTAAGATCAGCAATTTGCTCA
>JAGLDQ010000033.1 GCA_023145535.1 Cocleimonas sp.
GTGCCGTTGAATCTCCGCCTGCTCACTACCACCATAATGATCCAGCATTTCATTGACCATCTGAATTAAATACTCTGGCTGCTGATTTAATTCAACAAGTACTTGAGTCAAAGCAAAATAATCCCCTGCCGAACCATAGTCTTTAACTTGTTGTTGCCAATAAGCTATATCCTTTATATCGGCAACCTTGCCTTCTGCCGTAGCCGCTGAAAGCCGTTCTGTTACCTGTTTGCCAAAGAGTTTCTCCCGTGCCTCTGTTTTTTCAGTCAATCTACGCAAATACTCTAAAAGCAGCTTCTTGTCTAATTGCGGTAAGTCATAGGCAGTCTGCCATTTTTTAATCACGGTTGAAGCAATGGATGCTATGAAATGTTGATTAAACTCCTCAGGGGAAATACTGTTTTCTAGCAAATTAATCCCTGATAAACAGCGATGATAACAAGCTTCTAAGACCCATTTTTTGGGGTATTGCTGTTCCAGTATTGCATGGCTATAATCATTTAATACTTCATCACTAAGCTCCTTTATTTGTAATTCAATCCCATCCAAATACTGCTGATTAATAAACTCCCACAAACGTCCATGCAATTGCCGTGTTTCTATACTCTTTTCCCAGTTTTTATCACGCGCATAGGCTAGTAGTAAATCACGGACTTCATTATGCAATTGAAATAGCGTACCCGTGTGGCGAAACATACCTGCCTGCTTGAATTGCTGGAGTATGCTATTAAGCTGTTCTACAGGGACTAATTGCTGTGCCAGCTCAATAGTTAAAAAACGCGGTAAAGCCAGTTTCCACGCTAAATCCAACACCCCTTGAATGGAGTGAAAATGGCTTTGTAGCAGGCTTAGTTTATTGCTCGCCTGTCTAATACCCGTCGAGAGTTCAAAGGGGTCTTTATATTCAAAATGAGCATGAAGCTGTTGCGGGTTTTGGGCAAGTTGTTGCGGTTGTTCGCCCTGTTGTAGCAAGCGTTCCAGTTTATTCATGGCTAACTGTAGCCAGAGTGGGTTGCCCTTAAAGGATAAAATCGAAAGAATGGTTAGTAACTCGTCGCTATACTCCGACAGATAGCCTTTAAGCACGGGACGTGATTGAATTGCGGTTTTAATTTCTGCGGAATTAAATAATTGCAATTCATCGGCCTTCTGATTATCAATCGCCCGACCTGCAATCACAATGCACCAGCCCTGTGCTTGCAAATAATCAAATAATGACATGAGCCATTCAATCGCACTTGGTTGTTTTAATGCTGTCTGTTCTTGTGGCGGTTGAAAGCGAAAATCCAGACGACTGTTTAGTTGTTGTTGTTTGTGAAAAAGATGTTCAAAGGTATCCACCAATAAGACTGAGCGAAACTCACCTGCAAGGGCAAGTTGCTCTAACAGTTGCTGTTCTGGTTTATGCTGAATAAAGGGGGAGACATCTTTGTTATTGACCTTGTTTTTTGCATAATCAAGCACTTTCTTTGCGCCTTCGACGGCTTCTCCACCGGCAAGAAGACCATCTAAAAACTGAAGCCCACTCTCTGCTACCTTCAACTCTTCACTGTAATGCTGCTTGAGATCATCCAGTTTATTTTCAGCCTGACTTAACCAGTTGCCATATTTTTTATGCCCAAAATGACTAGCTGACTGGATAATGGCTTGTAAAACCTCAACGCCTTGGTTTAAAGAAAAGTTTTCTAGCTCTAAAAAGCAATGTGCATGTTCTGCCTGTATACATTGATGCCTAAATTCATGCAGCAAGGTGCTTTTACCGATCCCTCCCTGACCTGTAATCTGCCAAATCATGCCATCCTGCTGTTGGCGATAATCAGAAAACCTTACCAACCAGTCTTTACGACCAATAAATTGCTTGTTTTGACTCATGGGGAAACCATTATTTTGAATGACAAGGGGGAGGTTATGCTTAATTATTGAGTCTAGGGATAATTAAATCAAATGCAATAGCAATACCTTCGCCAATTTAATAAAAATAGCTCACTATGAAGTCTTTTGTAATCAATAGGTTGTGTTGTTATGAGAATGGTTGCAATTTAAAAAACAACCGTAACTTTTAAAGTAATCCTTTTGTAGAGAAAAGGAATTGAATTTTACGCTAAATATAAATAAACCATTGTAAATTAATGCGATAGTAGAAAGGTAACCCGTATTGAGCTTCGCGGAATACGGGGACACTATGCACTTGTACAAAACGATGGCTATAGGATAATCATTAATCCCTTTTTAACTATTCTAAAAATTTTACAGCGCCGATTAATGTTTTTAATTGGCGTAGTAAAATAATTTCATCTGGAGTAAAAAGACCCGTTAAAAATCGGGATGTTGTTTCGTGCATGTTCCTTAATTACGTTCATCATTAGCATTACGTGCATTCTCTAACACATTGGCGACTTCTGCTGCGTTTAATAGCGGTGTATTCGTATTTCTGGCGGCCTCACCCGTTAACCCACGGCTCGTTATCCTTGACCTTACCGCTGCGCCAGTTGCGCCTAAAGCACCATCGGCTTCTTGTGGTTGTACTTCTTCACTCGCGACTTGTACTTGTCCTTTGTCCGTTGAGGCTATAAATACATTTTCTTGTATATTAACTATATTAGAATTACGTTTGATAATATCGGATAGTTTTGTGTTATTTAAGGTGCTCACATCCTCTGCCGAGAACTGATTTTCGTACCAAAAACGATCGCCATCACGTAAGCGACTAAACTGATCCGAGAGTATGGAGGTAAAGGTTGAGCCAAGTAGTGAATCACCTTGTTTATTTTCTGCCAGACCTGATA
The DNA here is from genome assembly GCA_023145535.1 of Cocleimonas sp. Classification (GTDB taxonomy): domain Bacteria; phylum Pseudomonadota; class Gammaproteobacteria; order Thiotrichales; family Thiotrichaceae; genus JAGLBW01. The sequence goes on from JAGLDQ010000033.1 coordinate 2,787, forward strand.
TCCATAAGTCCATATCATCTGGGCTATCATAAACGGATGCCAGTTTTGCACCAAAACCATCCTGAAAGATGGGATCATCAAAGCTTTCAATGCGTTCTAATCCTAATCCCTCACGTACGTCGTTATAACCAGCCACACCATGATCACGCCCACGTTGTAAATTCAACGAGGCAAGATCAAATCCACCCGCACTGGGTGAACCAAATAAGAAATTACGTACATCATCAACCAACATGGGATCAACCGCTTGAGCCGTTTGTGTTGACATGCCGCGTAGGATGGGGTCAACCCCTGAATCGACTACATTTTTGGGTTGAAAGAAAGCATCACGTAGTTTTAAATTACCCGCTTCTATTTCATTTCCTGCTTCGTCCAAGCGCAAAATAGTTGGCGATAGCATGGTATGTCCGAGACGATAAGCCGCGGTGGAAAAAGTATTGCTGATTTGTGGGTTTACCTTTGAGTCATAGCCTTTATAGTCACCCACGCCCTTGTCGCCTAATAAGGCGGGTAGGTATTCGTTGTACGTAACAGCTTGCATTTCTGCTACGACCCACTCACGCGCTTCCTGATAGATTTTTTCATCCTTCCACTCGGGATGTTGGCTTGCTAGTTTCTCTGCGACGTTATTATGTTCTCGCGCCCAAATAGTGTGCATTGAGGTTAACCCTGCATGTTCATTGACACGCTCATCCCCTGCAAGAAACAGACCATTATCCTCGGTTGGTAATAGGTTAGTTGCTCCCATGCGTAATTTTCCTCCCTCAAAGGAACGCAGTTCATCCGCTTTTTCTTTATCGGAACCATAGACATTTGAACCATCAATAAAGGCCGTTATATTATTAACTTGGGTTCGACTTGCGGAGTCGTCCAATGAAACGGAACGAAAAAACCTCATTTCTTGCGTGCCTGTGTTTTGGGGGTCAAAGAAGGCATCGCCCTTAGGGACGGTTATATTGGCTGGGTCTGCTTTATTTGCGGGCGTAAGATTAATATCATGGTCGACAAACTGACCAAACAACCAAAACATATCGCTTAACCCTTTGCTATTAGTGGTTGTTTCATTTTGTGTAGCAACCGCATTACTGACATCTCGCACATTGGGCAGTGTGACTTCTTTTGCGCCGCCTATCATGCGGTCGGGGTCTTTATCGACAATACTGGTAAAGGCCGTTTTAGCACGCCCTAAATCAGTCTTAATTAGATTGTTATTCGATCCATCAACGGTGCGATATTCATTTTGTGTGGCGGTTGCAATCCAAGTATGTAGCTCTGCTTTACTTAGAGTGCTGTCTTTAAATTCAAAACTTTCAATATTCTTAACTGTGTTCACGTCACCTGTGGACTTGTTGCTAATTTCAAAGCCATTGCCTTTAGCCTTTATGTCGTAATGACTAATGACACCTTCGAGTTTCAACGTATCCTTTCCTTTGCCACCATCAATCTGGTTATTACCTTGGTTATCGATAAAGGTGTCATTGCCACGCCCCCCGCGCAACGTATCATTCCCCGCGCCGCCCGCTAAGTGATCAGCCCCCTTGCCACCATTTAACCTGTCATTGCCTTTACCCCCTTTTAGTGTGTCTTTGCCCTGACCGCCATATAGACTATCATCACCCCGACCACCGTAGAGTTTATCTGCACCTTTACCGCCCTCTAGCCAATCAGACCCTTGACCGCCCCGTAAAGTGTCTTTGCCTCTCCCGCCTTCTAGCCAATCAGACCCTTGACCGCCCGATAAGGTGTCCTTGCCTCTCCCGCCTTCTAACCAATCAGACCCTTGACCGCCCTGCAATGTATCAGCCCCTCTTCCACCAGATAGCCAATCTGAGCCTTGCCCCCCTTTTAGCGTATCCTTCCCTCGCCCGCCTTCTAATGCATCATGGCCTGCTCCACCATTCAAGCGATCATCTCCCCGACCGCCACTGATCCAGTCATTGCCTTTTTTACCGTTTATGACATCATTGCCGCGCGTCCCTCTAAGATCATCATCTCCATTGGTGCCATTAATGACATGACTTGATCCAGCGTTGGGATAGCCTGTACAGCAAGATACGCCGCGGCCTCCTTTTGCGCCATCAGCCCCTACAAATAACTTTTTTACTAACTGATTTAAAATAGGGATTTCTTTACCTTTCTTCTTTTCATCGGCTTCTCGATTACCCCCTCCTTCGAAGTTTTGCGATTCTTGTGTTATTGCGGCGACCTGACGAGTAGGAAGGTTAATATTTCCAATGCGCTCTTCTGCGCGGTTGTGAGTATTACTTATATTAATAGTAGACATTGCTGACTCCTTTTTTTTCTGAAAGTATGAGACTTTCAGTCTTTATAAAATGGCACATCCTTGTGCGCTTCATTTTGATATAGACGACAATCAGTCTTTTATGTTGCACAAAAGGCAAAGTTACAAAAATAATGGATAAACGGTACAAACTCACAAACCAGTACCTTTAACAAATTAATTTCTCTTATGTAGAATGATTATTTTATTTGCTATAACAAAAAAGACTATGAAAGAAATGCTATCAATAACTCTCTTTATTTTTTTATTCACAGGTTTGGCATCCGTCTGTGTTGCGAAAGATAAATTTTTTTGCAGTAGCCAGATATTAGCCAAAAGAACGGATATAGGCTTTACTTGGACTGTCGTTTCCAGACTCAGTGAAATTCTAAACAATGCGGAAAAACGCTATGGAAAAAGAGATCAATCGTGGACATTATTAGGTGTGGAGTTTACTGATTTGAAGCAACCTGAAACGTGGTATCCCTTTGACAGCGATAAGAGAAAACATCTGATTATTCAGCTCACTAAAAAGGCCTCTAAGAATGAAAAAGAAGCGTTGTTTCAGTTATCACATGAGGTAATACACGTATTGTCCCCCGCAGGTAAAGAAGGCAGTAGCGTGTTTGAAGAAGGGCTTGCGACCTATTTTTCTATCGCGAATATGAAAACATTAAATTATGATATTGATGAGCGTTATATTTCTGAAAAGAAATACCAACAAGCCTACAAGCTGATTGACAATCTGTATAAAAACTTCCCTCATACTGAAGATAGAATCAAGACCCTGCGTGGTCAGGTTAAGCGCATTCGCGATATAACACCTGAACAATTTTCGCATGCTTTTAGTGGGCTTAATAAAAAATATGCGACTTTGCTGGCTAAAAAATACAGTGAATGGGACGTGAAGTAGAGAAATGATGGCATTCTTAAATCGTACCTTGCTCTGACCTTGTGTGTTCCGCTTAGGCTTCATACGAGCTACAGAAGAATCAACTCAAAAATGAAGCATGCCAGAATTATCAATCATTTCTCTACTGCTTAAAAACACACTGATACGCTAAACATTATATTGGGTTCGTACATATAGCTACACTGCTACCGTAAACTTATAAATTATTGATTAACAATATTATTTTTTATTTCTAATTGCTTCCAAAATATCCTGTGCTTTACTATCCACTGTAGCCTGATCACTTTTATTCGTACCTTCCAAATACGCATCAACCTGCTCCATTGCATTTTCCTGATCTGTAAACTGTTGTTGGTGCTGTTGAATTCTCTTCAAGGAGTCTTGCATATCCGTAAACGATGATTGACCGTGATGATTTTGCGTTGAAAGCTTGCGTTGTGCTGCTTGTAAATGCTCCGTTGCCTGTAGCATTTGGTATTCGCTTTGATACGAACTTAAACGATTCACCATCTTCTTCAACTTTTGTTGCAAACTATTTTCATAATCGGCTATTTGTTGAACCTGCTGTTTTTGGCGTTTTATTAAAGGGATTTTCTCTGTGATCAACTCAGCCAATTGTAACGCTTCTGTCTCGTTATTCTGTGCTAATAATGTTGCTATTTTTTCCTCTTTTAGCCGCCTCTCTTTTTGTAATTGATCTAACGCACGTTTGAGCCTTGTCTTCTGTACGATAATGGAGGCTAATTGCTGTTTAGATTGGTTAATACCCCTTTCACATTGATGGATTTCTTGGGCGAAAATACGCATTCCATTTGCATCCACCATCATTTCACCACTTTCCCTAAGACCACCTTGTAATGCGCTGGTAAGTTTTCTTATGATATTCATTGTAGCCTCCTAGTCTGTGTATTCTTGAATAATTTTATTGGTTTTCGCTTCGGAAATTTTATGACTGATTTTTTCACTCTCAAAATCATCACGCACTGTTTTAGACATCATAATGGTAGAGCTAACGATAAAAATAGCGTTTAAAGCGAGATAGCCTTTTAGCATTAACTCACCCTCTAACATAATGATAACGGCGGCCATTGCGACAAGAGAAAGAACAAACGATAATTTTACAAAAAGAGTCCAGCCTTTGGAACTTGCTTGAGTGTCGATAGTTTGCATCATCTTTTCCTTACTTATGAGTTTTTAATCAGGGAACAACATTCGCGTTGTTGGATTAACTATGTGGGGCTGTTGCTTTATTCGCAACCTTTTTGGATTAAGTTGCAAGATAGGGGTTTTTAGGTATCATAATACTATACTTTTTTTAATTATAATCTCAAAATCATTATTTGGCATGATTGTTAATGAAGCCTTATTGTCAATGAGAGGGGTGGATTGCCTTGTTCAACATAAGCCGTTGGGTAGATAAAGGAAGAAGTGATCGCACCCCTTAGAACGGAGCATAGTTTCGTACAACATCACAAAACTGAGGCTGTTTTTAACTCGATGGGATAGAGAATAAATTGAAACGTCTTGACACCACTTATCAAAAAACAACCACTGAACCGCCAAATTAACTTGCCTGTCAAGCATATTCGCAGTGTAATTCGTTGCAAAGGACTACCCCGTCCACGGAAGACTCCAAACCCCAAAAATAAAAATAATGAGTGAGTAACAATGAGAATTTCTAACAAAAATACGCGCAAATTGCGCTTATTGCCCCCGCTATTCTGTTCTATTGCCGTTCTTGTCACAGGGCAAGCACTGGCAGGAACACCCTCTGTTTCCCTAAATGCTGATGCTGAACGTGGCAATATTGCTGAGTCTGGTCGTGTTGGCTATGTCGGTGGCTCTACCCGAGTCGGTGTGAGTATTGATAAAAATATGCAAGGTCAGGTTGATATTAATCAGATTGTTGCAGAAGATGATGCCTCGGCAACCAGTGTTGAAGGCTGGTTTGGTTATCAAATTAAAGATAAAAATGGTGCTGAAAAAGGCATCAAAGGGGGCGGTGTAAAACTAAACCATTTATGGGCTGATGGCGATGGAAAATATCAAGGTGATACGGTACACAA
>JAGLDQ010000034.1 GCA_023145535.1 Cocleimonas sp.
TTAACGGCAAGCTCCAGCGATACGAGGCTCTGATTCCGTATTGCAGTGATGTGATTACCCCGTTTCCCTTGGGTTTAGTGGCTATGTGCCTACAAAAAACGCAAGGGCAACTCAGCACAGCTTTTCTCAACCCCTCAAACCGTTTGCAGTCAGTTAACATATTCTTTTTTTAAAATTTATATTTCCACTTTCTTTATACCAAGCTAGGGCAAGCGATAGCGCGGCCGTGGGGTGAAAATGCTAACCTCCTGTTTTTAGCAACAAAGAGGAGTTGCTACTCTCTCGAAAAGGGAAAAAATGAATAATTTGTAATTCGTTGAAATGATGGAGTCTCTTGTCTTAAAGGGGTCGCAAAAAAACTAACGAGGTTGGCTTAATACATTAGAAAGCCCCTGCAAATCTTGAATGCGTAGTATCCCCGTGGCTTGTTTGAGCTTTAAGCTATTCAAGAGAAAATCATAACGCGCATTATTATAGTCTCGTTGTGAACGGAAGGTTTCGCGCAAGGATAATAAAACATCCACGGCTGTACGCGTCCCGACTTCAAAGCCTGTTTGTGTTGCTTTGGCGGCTATTTTATTGGATTTAAGCGATTGTTGTAGCGCATTTAGCTGTGCTAGACCTGTTGTTATGGTAAGAAAAGCGGCTCTAGTTTGCTGTACTGCACGGCGTTTTTCGGCTTTCAGTTGATAGCGTGATTGTTGTAATTTATGGCGTGCTTCACGTATTTTAGAGGCGGTGTTTCCGCCAGTGTAGAGTGGAATGTTGACTTGTATACCCACCGCTGCGTCCACTTTGTCCTGATCAAAACTAGATTCTCCATGATTGGAAGTTGCACTGTGACGTGCAAATAAATCAACGCTTGGACTTTTATTGGCGCGAGCAAGGTTAACGTTTTCTTCTGCTATAGAAACCGCATATTTTGCGATTTTCACTCGTTTACTATTCTTGAGTGCGGCTTGAGACCACGCTTTAATCTTATTGGGCTTAGGGGTTAGTAGGGGAATGCGATGTGCAGCGCCCAACAAATCTTTATAATAATAGCCAGAAATGGCTTTAAGACTTTCTTTGGCTAAGTGTATTTGTTGTACGGCACTAACTTCACGAAAACGCGCTAAATCATAACGTGCCTGCGCTTCTTTAACATCGGTAATCGCCGAGCGTTCAGCATCAAAAAAGGCTTTCACCTGCTGGAACTGACGCGCAAATGCTTTGCTTTCTAGCTGGGCAAATTTGGCGCTGTCTTTGGCCTTTAGGTAAGCAATATAAGCATCGGCTACCCGAATAATCAGAGTTTGTTGGTCTTGTACCAGCGAGGCGCGCGCGCTTGAGAGAGTGACATCTGCTTGATTGATTTGTATGTTAATATTTTTTCGATACAAGGGCTGGGTTAGGTTGAGTGTATAACCCAGATTGAGGAAGGCTGATTTATCATCATGCCGCTGTGCAAAGCGATTCGAAAATTGTGTTGTATAACTGGCATTAGCACTTAAGTTCACCTGAGGTTTTAAGCCAGAGAGTGCTTGTGTCTTTTTTTCTAATACGGCTCGATAATTAGCTTCCGATGCTTTTATCTGGGCATCATTACGTTGTGCATGGCGATAAACTTGCATCATACTTTCAGCCAATAAAGGGCTGTTAACAGAGCTGAGAATAATGAAGAGGACAAGCTGTTTTTTCATTGGTTATATAGTATTTAAAATTTAAAGTTAGGCTTTGTCGTTATTCCCTGTAGCGGGTTAAGTTCGGTTGCAAATAAATTATCGCGTCTATATTTTCCATCCGCCTTCACAACCAACATGGCGTGTTGTAAAGCACCACTGCCTACAGTGATATAGAGTCGACCATTCGGTGCTAATAATTGTTCAAATAAGGGCAAGTATTCAGGCACTGAACCAGTGACTGCAATGACATCATAGCGCTTATCTAATGCTAAGCTTTGCAATGCATCGGCTTGTTCGAGAATCACATTAGCAATATTTTGTGTCGCAAGGCGCTGCTTTGCTGTTGCGATGAAATCCTCATGGATTTCGATCGTAAACACTTCTTTTGCTAAATTCGCCATGCAAGCGGTGAGATAGCCACTGCCTGTACCAATTTCTAGACAAATATCATCATCTTGTATTGCTAATTCTTGTAATATACGTCCTTCAACGCGTGGATGCATCATTGACTCGCCATGGCCAAGCGGTAATTGAATATCGGCATAAGCAAGTGATTGTTGCGCCTCTGAAACAAAAGCATCACGCGGTAGATCCATCATAACTTGTAATACTGAGTGATCCAAAACATCCCAAGGGCGAATTTGTTGTTCGATCATATTAAAGCGTGCTTGTTCCATATCCATAATGAGTTACCTTGATTATTGTCTGTGACAGCCCCGTGCGCCCCAGCGAATTTGTGCCTTAGCCTACGAATTAATGACTATTATGGCAAGTATAATTGATCCTGATTCCTTATACGCTTATTATGCACGGCTTTTAAGACCCGTTACAAAAGAGTAATCATCATGGCAAAACAACGTAAAGCACTTTCCTTAATCTCTGGTGGTTTAGACTCCATGCTGGCAACAAAAGCGATGCTGGAACAGGGAATCCATGTTGAAGGGGTTAATTTTTTCACTGGTTTTTGTGTTGAAGGGCATACACAGGCGCTGCGTAAAAAGAAAAATAAGAAGCCGAAACGCAATAATTCATTATGGGTCGCTGACCAGCTCGGTATTAAATTACATATTGTTGATATTGTTGATGAATATAAGGATGTGGTGATTAATCCTAAGCATGGGTATGGCGCGAATTTAAATCCTTGCCTTGACTGTAAAATCTTTATGGTCAAAAAAGCGCAGCAGTGGATTGAAAAACATGATTTTGATTTTATTTTTACAGGCGAGGTGATCGGTCAACGTCCTAAATCACAACGTAAAGAAACGATGCCTATCATTTCGGCAGAGTCAGGTGCAAATGACTTATTAGTCCGTCCACTTTGCGCTAAAAACTTGCCTGCGACTAAACCTGAGCGCGAAGGTTGGATTGATCGTGAGCAATTATTTGATTTTTCAGGGCGTAGCCGCAAGCCGCAAATGGCCTTGGCTGAAAAATGGAAGATTGATGAATATGCACAACCTGCTGGGGGTTGCTGCTTTCTAACGGATCCTAACTATTCTGACAAACTCAAGGATTTATGGGCGCATCGTGGTGATAAATATTATGAGCTAGATGATATTATGCTGTTAAAAATAGGCCGTCATTTGCGCCCTAGCGATCATTTCAAAATGATTGTATCGCGAGAAGAAGGGGAAACTCGCTTTTTAGAAGGCTATCGCAAGCAGTTTATTTATATTAAAACAGTGAGCCACCCAGGGCCGATGACATTATTGGATGGTGACGATATTTCTGCTGAAGATATTTATTTGGCTGCATCCATTGCCGCGCGCTATAGCCAAGGGCGTGATGAGGATGAAATGACGGTTTTAATTGGGCAGTTAGGTGAAGAACCGAGAGAAATGCAGGTCATTCCTAAGAAGGCGGATGAGATAAAGAAAGAGTGGTTGCTTTAAAGCCGAATCAGTCGCTCGCTAGGGGAGGGGGCGTTTAGGTTAAACTTCGGACTTCTGCCGATTTTGATTAAACCATTTCAGTGCTTCCAAATGAAATAAGGTTTTTTCACCGTGACTCCCCAGTTGCATCGACAGGCGTTTAATCGTGATGTCGCTATTCACTTCAAGGATCGTGCGTTTTTTATGTAAACGATCAAACAAATGCTTTATAAAACGCTCATCTTCAATCAAATTACCTAAATCGGCACACAGTGTTTCATCCTTCCAGCTACAGATAAACGTGCGATCAACAATATTGTTCACTTCATCTTCAAGATAGCCGTAAATGCGAAAGGGGAGCTTCCCTTGTATTTTTTTGATGCGTTGTAAGCGATCAGATAAACGCTGTGCTTCTTGGTCTTCCTTATCTTGAATATAGCCTGACATCATCTCTTTTGCCATGAGTTGCGCATCATAAGAGATGACCCATGCTTTGTTTTGATGATAATCGATTGGGAGAACGGTGATGATATGCCCCGTTTTGTGGTCTTGAATGGCGACAAAACACATTTTATTGAGCGGGCTATAGAAAACTTTATGGTGACGATTAGAGCTTGTTTCTTCACCTGTTATCACCACAATGCCATCATCAAGCAGCTCGCACAATGTTTTCGCAGACATTAGCAGGCGCTCTTCTATTTTTTCATGTGCATGGTGGGTTAAAACAGCTTTTTTCATAAGCACAGTAACGTTAAGGAGATCAACTAGGATAAAAATTACACATCGGGATACTACGTCATTTAGTGCCTATTTCCAATTGCAGAATTGTAATGCAACGAATCATCCTAAAAAATACTTATAAGCATACTTGTTTTGTTTATGAAGTGAAGGGGAAAGCGGACTAACGCGCTTAATACCATAGCTGAGAGATCGCCGCTATGCCTTGTGCGCCCTTTTTCTTGGCTGTTTCAGTATCCTTAATCCCCAGTCCTCCTAAGGCATAGACGGGAATATTACTATTTTTGATGTGATCGGCGAACCATTGCCAGCCCTTGCCCATCGCTTCTGGATGGGATGGGGTTGCTTTGATGGGGGAGAGAAAAATAAAGTCCACGGCGAGTTGCTGTGCTTTTAGTAACTCGTTTTTATTATGACAGGCAGCGGAGAGTAAATAAGGGGTAGGTCTACGAGTCAGTGCTAATAATTGTGAACTGGTAAGATGTAGCCCATGATGAGCATCGCTAAGTTGAGAGGGCGGTGAGTTTAATACCAATGAGGCTTTATAGGTGCGACATTGTTTCATTAACCATGTGGCACGTTTGCTATAGGCACTTGGATGGAGTGTTTTTGCTCTAAATTGAATAAGTGTTATCCCTTGATCCAAACAGCGCAACATTCCTTGACGAAACGCTGTTTCATCGTTGATTTCTGGCGTAATGAGGCAATGCTCAGGCAACGATAGCGCTTGTAAAATAGGCTTATTGGCCAGTGGAAAGGG
>JAGLDQ010000035.1 GCA_023145535.1 Cocleimonas sp.
CTAAGGGGTACAAAGTCAGCCACGCAACGCAAGACAGGAATCCATTCGGCTAAGTGTTTGCCCGTAAAAATTCGCCCCGCATGCTCATTTTCAAAGACACCATCATGAAATAAGACTGTGCCATTGCGACCTGAGCACATTTGCGTCATGACATTATCAAGAATTTTAGTCCCTTGTTGGTTTTGTTTATTCCAATCATAGCCCGACATTTCCCAGCCAATATGGGTAAATCCATGTTGTTTTAAGGCCTTCATGACTTGAGGTTGATCTTTTTGATTAAACCAACCATCGCCATAAGGTAAGCGAAAGGGAATGGGCTTGGTGCTAAAGAAAGGTTCTAGGATTTTTTTAGAACGGGTGATCGTTTGTTGCAATTCAGCAGGTGATAACTTGGAATGATGATGATGTTCATAGCTATGTGAGCCAATTAAATGGCCTTCACGTTTAATGCGTTTCAATGTTTGACGACGCTGTTGACATAATTGATAGGACTGACAGGCTTTTTGGTTAATGCCTGTTTTGCATTCTTGACGATACGGTTGGCAATCCACTTTGTTTCCTAGCACAAAAAAGGTAGCGGGGATGCGTTCGCGCTTTAAGGTATCTAAAATTTGCGGGGTGACGCTGCCAACCCCATCATCAAAGCTGAGATGCAGTTTAAAACGTTTATCAACAGGGCAGTTATATTGCGCGCGATACTGAGCGCAGTCTTTTGCTAACGCGGCGGCACTGAAAAAGATGCACAGAAAAGTGAGAGTAAAAAGCCTGAAGAACATTTTTAGATTCCTTATCATAAAAAAGACAGCAAGCTACTGAATAAACTCGTGAATTGCAAGGAATGAATGGATGAAAGTACAGCGGTTGATCCTATTATTTCCACAAAAATACACTTATAAGCCTAACTCTTTCATCTTTCGCGCTAAGGTATTGCGTCCCCAGCCCAATAAATCCGCCGCATCTTTCTTTTTACCAGCGGTTTTTTCTAAGGTTGTCTTGAGCGCAACGGTTTCAAATAAAGGAGTTAATTGTTGGAGCAATTGTGTTTCGCCTTTTTCTAGCCGTCGTTGTATGTCTTGTTGTAGCAATGCTTCCCAGCTAATCCCACTATTTTGCAGATACGCTTCTGACTTTAAGTCGGTGGGGAGATCATCCAGTGTAATTTCACGCCCTGTTGCCATGACCATTAACCAGCGACTGAGGTTATCAAGCTGGCGCACATTACCTTTCCACGGCAGGGTTTGGAGATAATCCGTGACAGCGGTATGCGCCGTTTTGCTTTCAACTTGTAATTCGGTCGCTGCATTTTTAAGAAACTGCTCAAAAAGCAACACAATATCTTCGCCTCGTTGGCGTAACGGGGGTATTTGTATGCGGATCACATTTAAGCGATGAAAGAGATCTTCACGGAATAGCCCTTCCTCAACATGCTTTTCCAAATTTTGATGCGTTGCGGCAATCACGCGTACATCGACTTGTACAGGGATATGTCCACCCACCCGATAGAATTTCCCTTCCGATAACACACGTAATAAACGGGTCTGTAATTCGGCGGGCATATCACCAATTTCATCTAAAAATAAGGTGCCATGATTGGCCTGTTCAAAACGTCCTTTACGTAAGGTATGAGCGCCTGTAAACGCCCCTTTTTCATGCCCAAACAATTCAGACTCTAATAAATCTTTGGGAATTGCGGCGGTATTTATTTCAATAAAAGGCGCATCAGATCGCGGGCTATGGGTATGTAATGCTTTCGCAACCAGCTCTTTTCCTGTGCCAGATTCACCAGTGACTAACACAGAAATACTGGATTTACTTAAACGCGCAATCGAGCGAAAGACCGCTTGCATTGCAGGTGACTTTCCAATGATGTCTTGTGATTGTAGCAAAGCAGGCGCGTCATTCGCATTGGCTATTTTATCGGTTTGCGTGGAACGATACTGCTCACACGCACGTTGTGCTAAGGCGGCGGCCTCATGAATATCAAATGGCTTAGGAAGATACTCAAAGGCTCCTTTCTCATACGCTAAAACGGCACTGTCCATATCTGAATGTGCGGTCATAATAATAACAGGAAGGTCTGGATAGATTCTTTGCACCCGCTTTAATAACTCAAAACCATCCATTTCAGGCATACGAATATCAGAAATAATCGCTTCAGGACAGTCGCTATCGAGTGCTTTTAATAAGGTGGCCGCCGAGTTAAAACAGGTCACCTTCATATTCACTTTTTTTAAGGCACGTTCTAGCACCCAGCGTATAGACTTTTCATCATCAACGATCCAGACTGTTTCTTGTTTTTTCATAGCTTACTTCCTGATAATCGGTAACAATAAAACAAATCGCGTATACCCTTTCTTAGATTCAAACTCAATCAACCCATTGTGTTTATTTGCCAATGACTGGGCAATGGATAAGCCAAGCCCTGTTCCTTCCGCTGAGCCACTCACCATGGGAAAAAAGACTTTATCTTGCAACTCCTTGGCAATACCAATGCCATCATCAATGACTTCTAACTGCATCACTAACGGATAGGTTGTATGGTGTAAGGTCAATTGGCGCGATATGCGGGTGCGAAAAAGAATAGAGCCTTTATTTGCAACGGCTTTTAGCGCATTAGCGGTAATATTTAGCACGATCTGGATCAGTTGATCTCTGTCGGCCCGTAATAAAGGAATACTCGGATCATAGTCATATTCTAGTCGTACCTCTTTGGGTAAGTCAGGCCGTATTAGCTTAATGATATAAGCTAATATTTTATGAATATTAATTGATTTAATGTGTTGTTGGCGGGATGACCCCAACATACGGTCAACTAAAAGTTGCAAGCGGTCAGCTTCAGAAATAATGATCTGGGTATACTCTTTTAAGTCATCACTGATCAGCTCACTTTCCAATAACTGTGCTGCACCCCTTAACCCACTCAATGGATTCTTGATTTCATGCGCGAGTCCACGTACTAATATCTGGGTTGCTTCTTGCTCCTTTAATAACTGGTTTTCTTTTGAAATACGCATTTTTCGATCAATACGTAACAGTTCAATCACAACGCCCTGCAATGCGCCATCAGGTTGATAAGGACTCGCAACACAATCTACAACTATCTTTTCATGTAGCGGGAGCGTTTCTAATTTGCATTCAAATAATGCGTGGGATTCATTGTATTTCAAGACATGGTGAAGATGTTGCGAGGTTAATTCCAGCTGAAATAAATATTGATATGATTTTCCTTCAGCGCGCTGACAGCTTTGGGCAAACAGCATTTCCGCTGCGGCATTCATATAGCGTATACAGAGGTCAGTATCCAAAATAATAATAGCGGTGGTGAGCGCTTCGGATAAATCCAGATTCATTTGTATATTATTTTTCTTCTTCATAGGAAACCGATTAGCAATTTTTGTGCCAGATCACGATAAAATAAGATGAGGTATGACAATTCCTTCCGCCCCTTTACCTACTTGATAATCTCTATTGGATTATGATTATAGTTGTTATTGTAGTGTCTGCATTTGCTGTGCTAAAAGCAGGCTTTTCTCTGTGAGGCTTTCATGGTTTAGCTCATTGCTTTATCTTTATTGATTGCACTTTGAAATAGAACGAGAAATCGCGACCATTATGGTTGAATTGATGGTTTTTTCTGTAAGTTTACTGGCGATTAAATATAACCTTCGCTTGCCAAGGCTAGGTTTAAAGATTAATTTTTTTACTTAAAGATCTGACTAAAGTAATGCTGGAATATCTATAAAAATATTGTCAGTAATGGTCTTATGTTTATCCTTCTGCCTCTGTTTTATATCCATTTGTACGATTCTTTATTTCGATTCGCACTATTTTGATGCGTTTTTTTTTTGAAAGCACTAAAAATGATCATTTGCCTTTTTACGATTTTCACTTTCTTTATAAATTCTCTCCTTCAGCTTCTGTTAATGAATCATCTCCTAACAATAATGTATATAAATCATTGTTATTTATGTCTTATTTTTTTTTATGAAGAGAAGTTGAAAACTTGGCACATTATCTGCACTGATCACCTTGTACAAATAAATTTATCAAAATGGAGATTGCACTATGAAACTAGTGACCGCAATTATTAAACCTTTTAAGCTTGATGATGTGCGCGAAGCACTTTCTGAGGTTGGGGTTTCAGGTATTACTGTAACGGAAGTTAAAGGCTTTGGTCGTCAAAAAGGACATACTGAACTTTATCGTGGCGCAGAATATGTCGTTGATTTTTTACCAAAGATTAAAATTGAAGCCGCAGTTGCGGGTGATCAGGTTGATCAGGTCATTGAAGCGATTACAAAAGCAGCCAATACAGGCAAAATCGGTGATGGTAAAATCTTTGTAAGTAACATCGAACAAACGATTCGCATTAGAACAGGCGAAACTGGGCCAGAAGCACTTTAAAAGGGGAAACTAAAATGAATTTAAAAGCACTACTTGGCTTATTTAGCCTTACCCTGTTAATGCCGACATTGGCATTTGCAGAAGACAAGTTATCATCAGGCGATACCGCATGGATGTTAGTCGCAACGGTACTTGTATTATTTATGACCATTCCAGGTCTTTCCATGTTCTACGCAGGGATGGTGCGTAGTAAAAATGCGTTATCAACCTTTGTGCAAATTTTTGCAATTACTGCTTTATCAACCATTGTTTGGGTTGTGATTGGTTACAGTATTGCTTTTGGTGGCGAAGGCCCATACTGGGGCGGTCTGGATAAGATGTTCCTCAATGGCGTAACCGTTGACTCATTAAGCGGAACTATCCCTGAAACGGTCTTTATGGTTTTCCAGATGACGTTTGCAATTATTACACCAGCATTGATTGTTGGTGCATTTGCTGAGCGTATGAAGTTCTCTGCTATGTTGATCTTTACCACGATTTGGTTAATTGTTGTTTATGCACCGATTACACATTGGGTATGGGGCGATGGCGGCTGGTTAGGGAGTAAAGGTATTCTAGACTTTGCTGGCGGAACTGTTGTTCATATTAATGCAGGTGTTGCAGGTTTAGTGGCCGCGATTGTGATTGGTAAGCGTAAAGGCTTTGGCAAAACAGCGATGCCTCCGCATAACCTAACTTACACCATTATCGGCGCATCCATGTTATGGGTTGGCTGGTTTGGTTTCAATGCAGGCAGTGAGTTAGCCGCCGATAATGTTGCAGGAATGGCAATGGCAGTCACACAAATAGCCGCTGCTGCCGCTGCATTAACTTGGATGTTCGCAGAATGGATCTTCCATGGTAAGCCAAGTGCGCTTGGTATTGCATCTGGTGCGGTTGCAGGATTAGTTGCCATTACGCCAGCAGCAGGTGCTGTTGGCCCGATGGGTGCATTAGCACTCGGCGCTATCTCTGGTTTTGCTTGTTATATCAGTGTTGCAAAACTAAAGAAAATATTTGGCTATGATGATTCACTGGATGCCTTTGGATTGCACGGTGTGGGAGGCATAATCGGTGCTTTACTAACGGGTGTATTTGCAGCAACTAGCTTAGGCGGCGCAGGATTTGGCGACGGTATTGATAGTATGGGTGGTCAAGTAATGGTTCAAGCAATGGGTGTTGGCGCAACGATGCTTTATACGGGAGTTGTGACCTTTATTATCCTAATGCTACTGAAAGTAACGATTGGCTTAAGAGTTGCTGAAGAAGTTGAAGTTGAAGGACTTGATACCGCAGAGCATGATGAGAGAGCTTATATTCTCTAATCCTGTTTAGGTCGTCAGAAGATGTAAAATTAAAGAGAGCCTTGGCTCTCTTTTTTTTGTTAAAAAATACGCTTTGCTGTTGCCCTTTTTTCTACTTAATGATTTTTTTAGTAGAGCATTTTCATAAAATGATAGCGATGAGGATTGTCAAAAATAGGATTTATTTATAGGTTTTATGCAACCAATTTATCCGCTATTGCGTAGTTGATTAGTGTGCGTGTTATTACTGGATGCCTACACTCGTTAACTTATTACTCACTTAGATTATTTTATTACCAAAGGATATAAAAATGGATTCAATAAAAAAAGTATCAGGCATTGCGCTTGCTTCAGCGGCCGCAACACTACTCCTCGCTGGTTGTTCTGCAACAGGCTATTCTTCTGCCGCTAAACCAGCGATGAAAGCACAAAAAGCCAGCGTGGGAAAAGTTGAATGTTCGGGCATCCATTCCTGTAAGGGAAAATCTTCTTGTCAAACGGCAACGAGTGGTTGTAAAGGCTTGAATAGTTGTAAAGGTAAGGGCTGGGTTCCTGAGACGAAAGCTAACTGCCTATCAAAAGGTGGAAAAGTGGGTAAAGCGACTAAAATGTAACGCAAACTTTTTATTGGTGAATATTTATTCATTAAATGAATCGTTGCTTATTTTGGGCAGATCATTGGATCTGCCCAAATTTTTTATAAATAGTGTAGACTTTGGTTTAATGGAGAAGTAATACTGCAATGGTGTTACGGAAATCTTTTGAAAAAAATCAAATAGACAAACCGCTTCTATTTTTCAATCAAAATAACTAGTTCGCTAATTTACTATGAAACTACCCTCTCTTGGTTTTGGTCTGGGGCTCAGAAAAGAGCACTATCAGGCAATATTAGATACATCACCCGCTGTTGACTGGTTTGAAATTTTATCAGAAAACTACCTTGTGCCTGGTGGCAAACCCTTGTATTTCCTTGATGCCATTAATGAGCGTTATCCCATGGTCATGCATGGTGTATCGCTTTCTATAGGCAATACTGATCCCTTAGATTTTGATTACCTGCAACAACTTAAAGATTTATCCGAACGAATTAATGCGCGCTGGATTTCAGATCATCTCTGCTGGTCAGGTCTAGCGGGTGTTAATGCACATGATTTATTACCACTCCCTTACACGCCAGAGGCGGTAAAGCATGTCGCCACACGGATCAAGCATGTACAGGATTTCCTTGAGCGCCGCCTTCTGATTGAGAATGTGTCGAGCTATGTTACTTATACCCAATCCGAAATGACCGAATGGGCGTTTTTAAGCGCGGTGGCAGAAGAAGCGGATTGTTTGCTTTTACTGGATGTTAATAATATTTATGTTAGCGCCGTCAATCATGAATTTGATCCGTTAGACTATCTAAAGGGTGTACCAAAAGCGCGGGTGCAACAACACCATTTAGCGGGTCATAGTGATTATGGTGACTATATTATTGACACGCATGATCACGCGGTGGTTGATTCTGTCTGGGCTTTATACGCGGAGGCCGTTAAACACTTGGGGCCGGTCTCCGCGATGATAGAGCGTGATGATAATATCCCTAATCTAGCGGTGTTAATGCAGGAGTATGAACAAATGAAGCAAGTTTCAGCCAGTGCGTTGAGTGAATCTGTGCAAGATCAAGGGGGCGCTCATGTCTGAGCTTCTTGAGTTGCAACGCAGTATGATGCAATGGTTGCAAAGCGAATCAGGCGATATACACCACAAAGTGCTGGGAACTGAAAAAGTGAGCGCCGAGACACGCCTAGCCATTTATGCCAATGCCTATCGCTACCGCCTTATTGATGCGCTTTCCGATAATTATCCCTCCGTTCATACGCTACTAGGCGATGAAGATTTTTATAATGATGGGGTTGAATATATTGCGGCTTATCCTTCGCAGCATTTTTCAATTCGCTACTTTGGCAGTCATCTAGAAAAATTTTTAGCAAAACAACATCAAGATACCGCCGTATTAGCCGAAATGGCACGTTTTGAATGGGCATTGAGGGATGCGTTTGATGCCTCAGATACTGTCTCCGTAGGGTTTGAAGCGTTACAAACAATCAAACCAGCCGCATGGGTAGCATTGCGTTTTACCTTGCATCCATCCGTAGCGTGTCTGAACTTAGAATGGAATGTGCCACAACTCTGGGCGGCAATTGAAAATGAAACAGGGCAGATTCCCTTTGAGCAAGCAGAATATCCCATTCCTTGGTTAATTTGGCGCAACGCGTTAAAAACTTACTATCGCTCTTTAGCGGTTGACGAAGCATGGGCGATTAATGCGGTGATGGAAGGAAAGAGTTTTTCTGAAATATGCACGGGTGTTTGTGAGTGGGTTGATGAAGCCTATGCGCCTGAACGTGTGGCTGGTTTTATTTCGACTTGGTTAGCGGCTGATTTGATCACGGCATTGGATGTTTAAAATCTGTCTTATGGCACAAATGTTATCCTTGTAAAGAGGGTAACGGTTTTTAATTTTTTCTAGCGTGCTTTAGTGCTTTACAAGATGATTTTATTTCTCTGTACTCTACCGCAATAGCCTAATCTGTGTATTTCCCCAATACCATTGATAGGCTACTGTAAATAACACATTGACCAGAACAAACTACTATGACTATAAATATCGCATTTCTAGGTTTAGGCGCTATGGGTTACCCTATGGCAGGGCATCTTGCGAATCATGATTTTGCCGTGACGGTCTATAATCGCACCGCTAACGTTGCAGAGAAATGGCTAACCGAATATGCAGGAACAAGAGCAGTAACCCCTGCAGATGCCGTTAAAGAGGCGGATATGGTGATAACCTGTGTTGGTAATGATCATGATGTACGGAGTCTTTATTGTGGGAATGATCAACAAAACGATCATATTTTTTCTGCACTGAAAGCAAATAGTATTCTCATTGATCATACCACGACATCGGCTGAGTTAGCCCGTGAGTTGGCACAGATTGCCGATCAGCATCAAGCCCATTTTCTTGATGCGCCTGTTTCAGGCGGTCAAATTGGCGCTGAAAAGGGATGTTTAACCATTATGGTTGGCGGTGATGCGCCTATTTATCAGCAGGCTTATCCTATCATGGAAAGCTATGCACAGGCCATTTCTCTGATTGGTACGGTTGGCTATGGCCAACGTTGTAAAATGGTGAATCAACTCTGTGTAGCGGGAATTTTACAAGGCTTATCCGAGGCGTTAACCCTTGCAAAAGCCGCTGGGATTGATGCGAAAACGGTGGTTAATACCTTGCAACACGGCGCTGCTGGCTCATGGCAAATGGTTAATCGAACTGAAACCATGATGGATGAACAGTTTGACTTTGGTTTTGCGGTTGATTGGATGCGTAAAGACTTAGCTATTTGCTTTGATGAAGCGGATCGTTTAGAAGTAGAACTGCCTTTAGCTAAGTTTATTGATGTTCAATATAAAAAACTACAAATGAACGGATATGGCCGATCGGATACCTCTATCTTAATAAAACAGTTTCATAAGCAATAACAGGCTCTGTATTTGAATTTTATTTTTCAACTAGAACAAAAAGATAAATATTATTTCTTGTTGTTAATAAAAAAACCGATAGTTCAATTTACAAGATAGGTTAAAATTCAAGCGATCACTTTGTCGTCAAAATCATTCCTTCCCTCCCTTGAGCTTGTTTAATACCCTTTTCTATGGGTATCATACGGGTGTATGTAGCTTATTAAACAACCTATATTCGTACAAATGCTCACAAAATAGAGAGCAATAACCATTAGTATGAATTTTCTATTAGCCACCTACCAATTTTATTAATCGAGGATGAAATAAATGACAAAAAACATAATTTTAGGGTTAGCAATTACCGCCGTTTTTTCTACAGCAGCAAGTGCGGGTACGTTAGATGATGTTAAAAAAGCAGGCGTTCTAAAATGTGGTGTCACAACAGGTTTAGCAGGGTTTTCATCTCCTGATAAAGATGGAAAATGGACAGGAATTGATGTTGATACTTGTCGTGC
>JAGLDQ010000036.1 GCA_023145535.1 Cocleimonas sp.
ACAACATGGACATTAACCCGTGATGCTTCACTCGGATTAAACTTTGCTGGCGTAAATTATTACGATGGTCAAGGCTTTATGGTGAGTAAAAAGCTAGGCGTTAAAAGTGTTAATGATTTAGACGGTGCGGCGGTTTGTATTCAAGCTGGTACAACGACTGAACTTAATCTTTCTGATTATTTCAAAGCGCATAATATGAAGTTCAAAGCGATCACGTTTGACACCTCAGATCAAACCATTAAAGGTTTTGAAGCGGGTCGTTGTGATATGTTGACTTCGGATCAGTCTCAACTTTATGCACTACGTATTAAACTAGCCAAGCCAGAAGATGCGATTGTATTGCCTGAAGTTATTTCTAAAGAGCCATTAGGCCCTGTTGTTCGTCAAGGTGATGATCAGTGGTTTAACATTGTACGTTGGTCACTCAATGCAATGATTAATGCAGAAGAAATGGGCATTACTAAAGCTAATATCAAAAGCAAAAAATCTAGCAAAGATCCTGCAACGGCTCGTTTAATGGGCGGACAAGGCGAGAAGTTAGGGCTTGATGATGCTTGGTCTTATAATATTATCAGCCAAGTGGGTAACTATGGTGAAATCTTTGAAACCAATGTTGGTAAAGATTCTCCGCTTAAGATTGGACGTGGCTTAAACGCGCTATGGAATAAAGGCGGTATTATGTACGCACCTCCTATCCGTTAAGTTTAAGAAAGAGTCTGCTAAGCAGGCTCTTTTTTTGCTTATAGATAAATGATTTTGCTAAGATCACCTTTATTATTGAGATGATTAATCTATAAGTAACTTTCTTGCTTTATCCCTCTCATGCATCTTGTGGTATCACTCATATGACTGAACACAATACCAATTTAAAACCCAGTAAGCCTCCAATTTGGAATAATCCCAAATATCGCTCCTTATTTTTTCAACTTTTGTTGATCTTTGGCGTAGGATACGTTTTCTATTCGATTATTCAAAATACCCTAAACAATATGGAAGCACGGGGTATCTCCACTGGTTTTTCCTTTCTATCAGAAAAATCAGGGTTTGATATACTGCAAAGCCTCATTGCTTATGATTCCGACTCGACCTATGGGCGTACTTTTGTTGTGGGGATACTCAATACCTTACTGGTGAGTGTGCTGGGCATATTTCTTGCGACACTGCTGGGTTTTGTTATTGGTATTGCACGGCTATCAAATAACTGGCTACTCGCAAAGCTCGCTACTATTTATATTGAAACCTTTCGTAATATCCCGCTATTAATACAAATTTTCTTTTGGTATATCGTTGTTTTACGCGCGATGCCCTCGGCTAAAGAAAGTTTGTCACTTTTTGATAGCTTCTTTCTGAATGTACGTGGTCTATACCTGCCTGCTCCTGTAACGGATAGTGGTTTTGTCTATACGACTCTTACTGTTGTGTTGGCATTGGTTGCGGTGTTTATCCTTAAACGCTGGGCGCATCGACGGCAAGAGACAACAGGGCGGCAGTTTCCTGTTTTTCTTGTTTCATTCGCCTTATTACTACTGGCTCCACTGTTCGTTTTCTTTGCCTCTGGTAGCCCGCTTTCATGGGATATTCCGGCACTAAAAGGGTTTAACTTCCAAGGGGGGATTACCATCATTCCCGAGTTATTTGCCTTGCTGCTGGCCTTAACGATTTATACGGCAGCATTTATCGCTGAAATTGTACGCTCTGGTATTAAAGCGGTCGATCATGGGCAATCGGAAGCCGCCTTATCCGTGGGTTTAACCCCTTCGCAAAATCTACGTCTCGTGGTTATTCCACAGGCGATGCGCGTCATTATTCCTCCCATGACAAGCCAATATTTAAACCTACTTAAAAATTCATCACTCGCAACCGCCATTGGCTATCCTGATCTGGTCTCTGTTTTTATGGGAACGACCTTAAATCAAACAGGACAAGCGGTTGAAATTGTAATGATGACGATGGCAGTCTACTTAGTCTTAAGTTTACTGATTTCACTGCTTATGAACGGGTACAACGCCAAGATGGCGCTGACTGAACGATAGGAGTTGTACTATGTATGTTACTGATAAAATTCTTCCTGAATTACCCGCTCCTAGCAATGCGAAAGGACTGGTTTATTGGCTGAAAAACAATCTTTTTTCTAGTCCTCTCAATATTGTGATCACCTTTTTAGGGTTCTACCTTGTTTATAAAATATTACCTCCCGCGATCCAATGGGCCTTCATTGATGCTACTTGGGTTGCAGAGACGAGAGAAGAATGTTTAGGAGAAGGCAAAGGCGCATGTTGGGCTTATATTGGTAATCGTTTTGGTCAAGTCATGTATGGCTTCTATCCTCCAGCGGAATACTGGCGACCTAACTTAGCGGGCATCTTACTTATTCTGCTCACGATCCCTCTCTTTATTGAAAAAATGCCAAAAAAGGTGTGGTTAGGTGCTTTTATTTTGTTGGTTTTCCCTTTTATTGCCTATGTTTTAATTCATGGAGGAATGCTTGGACTATCAGAAGTAGGAACGGATCGATGGGGGGGCTTGATGCTGACCCTCATCATCTCACTTGTTGGCATTGCGGCCGCCTTACCACTTGGCATTATACTGGCGTTAGGGCGACGCTCCGAGATGCCAATTGTTAAATCAATCAGTATTATTTTTATTGAATTTTGGCGGGGCGTTCCCCTGATTACGGTCTTGTTTATGGCATCGGTTATGTTGCCATTATTCTTACCGGCTGGTTCAGATTTTGATAAATTGGCACGGGCAATGATTGGTATTATCTTGTTTCAGTCTGCCTATGTTGCTGAAGTTGTGCGAGGTGGTTTACAAGCAATCCCTAAGGGGCAATATGAAGCCGCCGTTGCAATGGGGCTAAGTTATTGGAAAAGTATGTTTTTAATCATTCTGCCACAAGCGCTGAAACTGGTTATTCCTGGGTTGGTCAATACCTTTATTGCCTTATTTAAAGATACAACCCTCGTCTTAATTATTGGTTTATTTGATCTATTATTGATTATTGAGAATGTATTAGGGTCAGATGCGGCATGGTTAGGATTCTTTACGGAAGGACTCGTGTTTGCTGCCTTTGTCTTCTGGATATTCTGCTTTAGCATGTCACGCTACAGTATGGCACTGGAAAGAAAATTGGATACGGGGCATAGAAGTTAATAGGTAAGTGGCTAATTTGAAAAAATTAAAACCACGCAAAACAGAGAAAACATGGACGTTAGTCGGGAGCGCAGGAACAATAAAAAACAGATCTGATCTCTCGCAAAGATGCAAAGCACACCAATAAAAAATAAGAAACACCGCTTATCTTTACGAGATAATTTCCGTGTATTCTGTGTTTTTCGTGGTCGACTTTTCTTTGTGATCAATATTAAAAACTGAGATGAATTTATGAGTGAAGCAAATACACAAGCACAACAAGATTACGCCATCCGTATGATCAATCTCAACAAGTGGTACGGTGATTTTCATGTGCTAAAAAATATTAACTTGGACGTGGCACAGGGTGAACGTATCGTTATCTGTGGGCCTTCTGGTTCAGGAAAGTCAACTGTGATCCGCTGTATCAATCACCTTGAAGAACATCAAAAAGGGCAAATTATTGTTAATGGTGATGAAATTACAGGCGATGTGAAACAGCTAGAGCGTCTGCGAAGGGATGTTGGTATGTGTTTTCAGCACTTTAATCTTTTCCCGCATTTAAGTATTTTAGATAATTTGACACTCGCCCC
This sequence comes from Cocleimonas sp., assembly GCA_023145535.1. Classification (GTDB taxonomy): domain Bacteria; phylum Pseudomonadota; class Gammaproteobacteria; order Thiotrichales; family Thiotrichaceae; genus JAGLBW01. Next base: position 3,726 of record JAGLDQ010000036.1, read on the forward strand.
TATTTGGGTACGTAAAATACCCAAGGCAGAAGCAGAAGCAACGGCGATGAAATACCTTGAGCGTGTAAAAATTCCGGATCAAGCAAATAAATACCCAGGACAATTATCCGGTGGACAGCAACAACGCGTCGCCATTGCGCGTAGCTTATGTATGAATCCAAAAATTATGTTGTTTGACGAGCCGACCTCTGCACTTGATCCTGAGATGATTTCGGAAGTGTTAGATGTCATGGTGGAGTTGGCGGAAGAGGGCGGCATGACGATGCTTTGCGTTACCCATGAAATGGGCTTTGCTAAACAAGTGGCAGACCGTGTTATTTTTATGGATGCAGGGCAGATTATTGAAGAAAATACCCCTAATGAATTCTTTAATAACCCACAATCAGAACGTACCCAACTATTCTTGAGCCAAATTATTGCACATTAGTTTATATCTTTAAAATAACGCCAATTGTCCTTCCCGTTTGAGAATAACGATTAAGCAGGGATTAAGCTAACCTCAATAACTTATTGAGGTGCTCCTATGCTTATAAGAACGTTTATTATGATGGCATTATTTATGCTTTTTTCCCCTATACAGGCAGTATCGAGTGAATCTGCACTTTCTGTACGCCTTCAGCAAGCCGTGGATGCGAACTGTGATGGCATTAGTGATCATCCCTTCTCATCGGATGGCCCCTTCATTATATTACCTCAGCAATGTGTAAACTATAAAATAACCGCTGAGAATCATTCTAATCAAGCCCTTTCGAGTATCATACTGACAGGAAAAATCCCTCCGTACACACAACTCAAGCCGAATAGTCTTTTTGTCTACGAGAAGGGAACATCAAGACCAGCGGTTACTTCTCAAAGTGTAAATTCAGCACAAGTTAAAGCGGAGCTAACTACACTTGCGCCCTTAAAAACAATGGTAATGGTTTATTCTGTTCTAATAAATTAGGTCTAAACGCTCTAAATAAGTGGCATCCTTCATAGGTCAGTTAACAGGCGTAATAAAGAAGGTTGTTGCAACGTGCTATCTCGCATTGCGTAAACTTCATCGGGGTTATATGAAGTGTCAATTACTTTTCTATTTTGATGAAGAATGCCAAATTAAGCTTAAAAAAATAATAAAAAAGGCTATTAAAATGTTACAAATATTCTTATTCGTCCTTGTTGGAGTTTTCTTTGGAATATCACTCTCCTTACTCATCTTCAAAGCAATAACATCAAAAGAATTAAAGCGTACCCAACGTGTTGCTATGTTTAAGATTTACTTAGAAGTTTTAATGAAAAAGGAGGATAAATCTTATCAGTATAGCAATGACATTAGACCCATTATCAATGCCGCTCACTTGTCAAAAATGTCTAAATGGAAGGGCTAGAAAATAAGAGAAAGTAACTATAGTAGCATTTACTAATAAACAGTATAAATAAAATTTATACGCTTATGCTTTTTCGTTTTATTTGCAATATGTGTACGAATCTAACTATATTGGCTAATTATCAAAGTAGATATGGAGATCAAGTACCATGGGACAAACATTACTTTTTATCTTGAGTGGGGTATTTATTGGTTTAGCGATTGGATTGTTAGTTTTTAGGTTGGCAACTAAAAAGCAATTGAAACAAACTAAAATGACGGCAATGGCAAATATGTATAATGAAACGTTGCTAAAAAGGAAAAACAATAAATATTGCTATACTGACGATGCTGAAAGAGTCGTAAGAACGGTTAATGCATCGCACATATTAGAGTCATAAATGCACCAGTAGAATATTTTTACAAATACCCTTTAAGTCTTTAAGTCTTTGTGTTTAGTATAAAAAACACTGCATTAGGCTTTACTTATATTGTTGTTTGTTTATAATCCGCGCTAACTCATTGCTTTGGATGAGCGTTTTGTTACTACAATTGCGTGGGTAAAATGAAAAAACAACAAGGGTCTAAGACGTTAGTCGTCTTGCTATTCACAGGGTGTCTATTGACCCCGATGCAACTCCGTGCAGAGGCTGAACCACTGTATGTTTCAGGATTTGATTTGGACTCTATAGAATCCAATGATTTGTTATCTTGGGTTGAGGAAGTGAGGTATAGACTGAGCGAAGCTTCTCCTTGTTTTAGAAATATGCTTGAGCCTAATGACAATCTAGCTGGTGACCGATAAGGTTCTACATAAAGGCTTCTATCGTATCATTAAGAAAATCCCAGCCTTGACTCGTGGTGACGATGTGTTGCTTATCCTTTGTAATTAAGCCCATCTGTGCAACCCGTTCTAGTTTTTCTTCGACTTCTGAGAACGCAAGGTGAGTTCTTTGTGAAAAGAGTTCAGTTGCCACTCCCTGCTTAAGCCTGAGCGCATTGAGCATAAACTCAAATGGAATATCGGCTTTTTCCAATAATTGCTCTGAAGAACGCCCATTATTTGTGCTTATTTCTTGCATATATTGTTTAGGTTGCCGATATTTATGATAGCGCTGAATACTGCCATCAGGCGCGGTTATTTTCCCATGCGCCCCCGCGCCAATGCCGATATAATCACCAAACTGCCAATAGTTCACATTATGTCGACAGCGTTGATCGTTAGCGGTGTGTTGACTTGCGTAAGCTGACACTTCATATTGCTCAAAATTCGCCTGTTTTAGGAGTGCTTGCCCCTGTTGTTGCATATCCCACAGTGTTTCGTCATTTGGCAGCACAGGGGGCGAATGGTGGAATAAGGTGTTGGGTTCTAGTGTTAGTTGATACCATGATATATGGGTGGCATCGCACTCAATGGCCTGTTGTAAATCAGCTAATGCTTGTGATGTGCTTTGTTCTGGCAAGCCAAACATTAAATCTAGATTGAAATTATCAAAGCCTGCCTTTTTAGCAATTTTTGCGGCGCGGGCGGCTTCTTCACCATTATGTATTCGACCTAATGCGCTTAAATGATCAACATTAAAGCTTTGAATTCCGATGGAGAGACGATTAATGCCAGCTTCTCGATAGGCATCAAAACGTTGTTGTTCAAAGGTACTAGGATTTGCCTCCATCGTGATTTCCATTCTGGGGCGGATGGGTAGCAAAGCGCGTAAGCCTGATAATAGCTGTTCAATCGCTTTTGCTGAAAATACACTCGGTGTGCCGCCCCCAATAAACACAGATTCTAACCGTCTACCCCAGATAGCAGGTAGCTCATTTTCAAGATCTTTTAATAACACCTGAATATAGACCTGCTCAGGCAAGTCATGGGTGATTTGATGTGAGTTAAAATCGCAATAGGGACATTTTTTAATGCACCATGGGATATGGATGTAAAGGCTAAGTGGAATTGGAGTCATAGACGTTTGAACAGAACCTAATTTAAAATAATAACTAGCTATGTTATGCTACTTGTCTTTGCAGGTAAATCAATCTGTCAATTGCATAATTCAAACTACAATAAATATAAGATACTGAATTTATAATAAGCTATGTCATTTATCACAAATATTAATCCTTTTAAGATTACCTTGCCAGCGGCAGTGGTAGTACATGTGGCCGTTATTGCAGGGGTTGGCTTTGGTTTGCCTGATACGCCTAAACAGCAACACGCACCTTTACTCGATATCACGCTGGTCAATACACATTCGGATAAAGCCCCCGATAAGGCAGACTTTATTGCACAGGCAAACCAAGAAGGGAGTGGTACGCTTAATAAAAAAAGCCGTTTAAGTAGCCCGCTTGCTTCGGTGAATCCCAATGATTTATCAGGGGAATCTCCCGTAAAATCATTTGAATCTACGCCTGATGTTAGACCTAAGCCCGATCCAAAATTATTAACCACGAAGGGCAAGACCGATAAACGTGTTAATAAAGAACCAGAGAAAGAGGATATAAAAGACCCTAAGCGTGTTGATAAAGAAATGTCGGATGAAACCGATGAAATCGCACAATTAATGGCAGAAATGAGTAAGGAGGAGCAGCATTATGCCAATCGTCCACGTATTCACTTTATCGACTCGATTAGCGCAAAAAGTGCAGTTGAAGCCGCCTATATTGATGCATGGGCAAAAAAATTGGAGCGTATTGGCAATATTAATTTCCCTAAAGAAGCACTTAAGTTAAGCTTGAGTGGTACGCTAATATTGAATACGACCTTGGATAGAGCAGGTCGTGTCGTTGAAATTGGTATTGATAGCTCTTCAGGATCACGCATCCTTGATAATGCGGCATTACGTATTGTTAAGCTCGCTTCACCCTACGAGCCTTTACCACGCGAAGTGCGTGCCAAGTACGACCAACTAAATATTACCCGTTCGATTATTTTCCATCGGGAAGGTGGAGGGCGCGCCTCTTTTACTACCCAGTAAAACTACGTCCTATTACAAGGAATGTACTATGCCTACTGACATGATGAGCTTGAAAAATCACCTGTTAATCGCCATGCCAAACACGCATGACCGTGCTTTTGATCGTACCGTCACACTGGTTTGTGTGAATGACGACAAAGGTTCTTTTGGTATTACCATCAATCGTCCTATTAAGATCACTGTTGGAGATGTATTTCAACAGCTTGATCTCTCCACTAAGAATGATGACTTGAATCAAAAATTGGCGCTTTCAGGGGGGCCTGTTGATTCAGCGCAAGGTTTTGTCTTACACGATACCGATAAACGTTGGGAAAGTACGATGCGTATTTCAGATGAACTTGCGGTTACTTCATCGCGGGACATACTGAAAGATATTATCAAGGGTGATGGGCCGGATAATTTTCTTCTCACGCTGGGTTGTGCTAATTGGGCACCCCAACAGCTTGAGGATGAAATGATGTCAAACGCGTGGCTAACCTGTCCTGTAAAAAATAGCATTGTTTTTGAGCTACCCTATAAACAGCGCTGGAAAGCGGCGGCTGATAGTATGGGTGTTGATTTATCGCGTATGAGCAGTAGTATTGGTCATGCATAAACCTTCTTTAGTAGCCTGAAATTATGTCAACTGTCATCTGCTTCGATTTTGGTCTAGTGCGAACAGGTGTCGCCATTGGTAATAGGATCACCACCACGGCTATGCCCGAATGTACGTTACAGAGCAAAAATAATAAACCCGATTGGGATGCCATTTCCCGTTTAATTTTAGAATGGAAACCATCGCAATTAGTCGTGGGTTTCCCCACGGCATTAGACGGTAGCGATACCGATGCCACCAAAGCGGTTAGACGCTTTTGCAACCAGCTTAATGGTCGCTACCACTTGCCTGTCGCGCAAGAAAATGAACAATACACTTCCATTGAGGCCGCTCAACGCCTCAAGGAAACTCGTCAATGCGGTCGTAAAAAGAAAATCAGCAAAGAAGAGATTGATCAAATCGCCGCTGTTATTATTTTAGAGAACTACTTTGCAAACAATGAACAATAATAATTACAATATTCCAGAATATCTTGAGCAAATGGCGCAACAACTGCATGAGCAGTTGTTAGAGAATAAGATTGAAAAGCCACTCATGGTCGGTATCCACTCTGCGGGAGTCTGGCTGGCTAATGCGCTGCATAAAAAATTAGCAATAGAGGCATCCTTAGCCGAATTAAATACCAGTTTTTATCGCGATGATTTTAATAAAATTGGTTTACACGGGCAAATTAAACCCTCCAAAATGCCTGTTAGCGTGGAGAATCAACATATTATTCTTGTTGATGATGTGCTTTACACTGGCAGAACCATCCGTGCTGCCATGAATGAGCTATTTGACTATGGGCGACCTGCCAGTATCACCTTAGTGGTATTAATTGATCGAGGCGGTAGAGAGATACCTATCTCAGCACAAGTAGTTGGATTTAAAGAGCAATTAGATGCCGATAGTGATTTTAAACTCTCCGAGAGTGAGTCGCTAGAATTAAGTATTGTGAAAAAAGAAGCCCTATCGCAACGATAGGGCAAGAAAAAATTATATTTCTATGGCCTGCGTTCCATCTTTTGGAGAAACAGGGAGCCTCAATTTTTTCCCTTTATATCCTTCAGTAAGCGTTGGTAATGCGTATTATCGCGTATTAGTTGCCGTCCTGCTTTAATCAAGCGGTTAACTTGTTCCTGACTCAGTGAAAAACTCGTCGGAATATTATTAAAAAACTTCTTTTGTTCCTTGGATTGTAAATCCTTAAAGCCAAACTTTATAAAATAAGATTCGACCGCATTTTGTGGTGTGGAGAGTTGTTGCGACCATTCTTGTAGCTTGTTTTTTAATAACTCCACCGTTGCAACATTATAGCGATGCAGTTGTACATTACTCATTGCACCCACCGTTTCAGATAATGAAGGACGACGACTGCTATTGTCCATTAATCGTATCGGGTTGGTGGATGCATCAACAGAGATAAGCACTATTCTTTTGGGGGCGCGTAGCTTTAAGCGCTGAATTAAAGACTTTGCTCCGCCAGCAATTTCTAACATATCATGAATAGAGCGCAGGCCTAAGTTATCGGTAATACCCCCATCGACAAAATGGGCATATTGACGTTGGTCTTTATCATAATAAGTCGTTAACCCTTTCAGAAGCATCTGTAATTCAGGGCTTTTTTTAGCACTATTGCGGGTTGTTTGTAGTATCAAAGGGACTTCTTTAGCGCATTTATCATGATTTTTTACGACCACGGGATTAAACACCAGTGGAACGGCAGAAGAGGCGGTTACTGCACGGGCAAGGGGAAATGAGGATAAGTCGGAGCAGAGTAAATTAAAATATTCTTGAGTAAAAGAAAAGCGCACGCCACGACCCAAATCAGAGGCATTTATAACAATCATGGGTGCATCAGGATGTTGCATCATATCGCCAAATGTGGAGTGTTTAAAAATAGTACGTTGATAATATTCAATAGCGGCCTCGGTTCTTCCTTGGGGAGAAATAAGAAAAAAGGGATTAAGAAAACGCTTTAAAATTTGTTTTTCAATATGATGATGTAGAAACACAGATTCAAAATCTTCAAAAATTTTGTCACCAAATAAGCCATA